>NZ_CAXAXI010000005.1:0-122531 GCF_963972995.1 uncultured Altibacter sp. | reverse complement strand
TTGCGGATTGTTCCCGGTGGCTTTTCCTTGTTTCTTATAAAATTCCTTATTTGCGATTCGCTTTTCCTGTTGTACATTGGCAATAGAATCGGCTATAGCTTGTTCTTTTAGTTTTCTCGTATACTCCGTGAAATAAGCCAGTTGCTGGGCCTCTGTCATGGTAGCAAGCTGTAGGATGCTATCATTGGTAGTTGCGATGTCCTCGTATTTGATTACATCGTCCAAATTCTCCCGTTTCTTCTTCACACGACGCCACGGACGTGTGTTTTCTTCCAAAAAGGTAAGTGTACTGTCGTAATAAGCTCCTGCGTTCTTATATTCGGCAGCATCAAAATTGATCTCTGCCAAGGTTTGGTAGTTCACAGACTGAAGCACACGGTCTTCCTTGAAGTTCTTGATCGACCTGTTGTAGAACATCACGGCCGTATCGATATTCTTGGTACTTCGGTAATATTCCCCCATCTGATTATAGATCTTGTCTAGGAACGGGCGATTCTCACGATTCTTCTCAAGGTCTTGCAGTAACTCAAGCAAAGCGATTCGGTCTTCTTTGTCGTAGTTAAAATTCTTTGCCTTCGCAATGTACGCATTGATCATATAGGCTCTTGGTGATTTACGGTTGAGCTCGATCACCTCATCAAAAGCCATGTTCGCACTATCCTTTTGACCTAGTCGATTGTACAATTGCCCTTTTATATACGCATAACGGCCCTTTAACTCATTGTCCTGTACGTATTCTGAAGCCATTTTAATATATGGAACAGCTTCTTCTATAGAATCTAAGTTGATGTATGCCTGCGCCATGATGGCAGCACCATCTGCGAGTTCCGCATCGTCTAGTTCGGCGTTCTTGAACATGTCCTGAAGCTCTTCCAGGGCAACGTCCTCGTTCTTTAAACGAATGTTTGTCTTAGCCTTCCATACCTTTGCGCGATTGATGTTATTGCTCGTTGGATATTTATTCAGAATAAAATTAAACGCGTCCAGTGCCGGAACGAATCGCTGATCGTAGTACCGCGATTTCCCCAGTAACATATAGGCTTCATCGATTTGCGGATTGTATTCCTTACCATCGATATAGATAGCATGTTTTTGAATGGCCTTAGCCGATTTCTCCTCGGCGCGATTAAAATCGGGATTCTTAGAATCCCCCGGCAACATGGATTCTTCATCGAGCTGGATACGCTCCACGGGAAGGATCTCCCAAAAATTGTCGCGATAGGTAAGGGCAAGTTGCTCTTTCCCGTTCTCAAACGCTAACTCTCCATTGTATAAGGTGTTATATTCGGCGGTCACCGCATGAAAATTGCGGCTCATAAAGGTGTTTTTCTTTCTGGAACAAGCTGTTAGCACAACCACAGCCAGCAAAATAAGTGTAATGGTATACTTCCCTTTCAAAATACTTTCAGTTTATATGATACTGTAACTTAAAAGCTTCGGTTTTAGTATGTAAAAACGCAGCGGAAGCGTAAAAATACGTTTCTTTTTAATATCTCATGGAGATTCAGCTAAAAAATCAATTAGAATCAGTGCTTCGGAATGTATGGAGGTGTTTATGGCTACACCGCATTGGCACCTATTTTATCGCTCTAAACCTGTTTCCTAATAGCGAGTTTTAGTACTTTTGCCAAAAAAATTTCTATGAGTTCCTTTTATTCGTTACGTGTTTCAGAAATTAAACCGCAAACCCCTAATTCTGTGGCCGTCACTTTTGCGATTCCTGACCATCTAAAGGAAACTTTTCAGTTTGAGTCCGGACAATACATTACCATAAAACATATGGCGAACGGAACGGAATTACGACGGGCATATTCAATTTGCAGTGTGCCGGGTAATGATACGCTTACGGTGGGAATAAAAAGAGTGGAAAATGGCGCCTTTTCGGTATATGCGAATACACAGCTGAAAGTAGGTGACGTTTTGGAGGTGATGCCTCCTGAAGGGAAGTTCGTTCTTACCCCTAAGCCACAAGCGCAACATCACTATGCGGCTTTTGCGGCCGGTAGCGGGATCACGCCGGTGCTTTCCATCATACGAACCGCGATGCATGAAGAACCCGAAAGCACTTTTGTCCTTGTCTATGGAAACCAAACAGTAGGTGAGACGATGTTCCACAGTGAGTTGTTATCCCTTCAGAAACAATACCCCGAACGATTCTTTCTAGTATTTCTATACAGCAGGAAGCAAGAAGAGAATGCCATGTTTGGACGGATCGACCGTTCCACCGTGAATTTCATTTTAAAGAACAAGTTCAAAGACCGAAACTTTGAAACCTTCTATTTGTGTGGTCCCGAGCCTATGATCGATGCTGTATCGGCAGTATTAAAAGAACACGGTGTAAACGAAAAACAAATTCGTACGGAACTTTTCTCCACAGCCGAGAAAGGATTATTGCTTGAAAGCCATGATGGCAATACGACTTTGACCGTTACCGTAGACGATGAAACGCAAACCTTTGTAATGCCTCAAAAGAAGTCGGTGTTGGAAGCAGTGCTAGACCAGAAGATCGATGCCCCTTACAGTTGCCAAGGAGGGATTTGCAGCACCTGTATTGCCCGCATTGTGGAAGGAAAGGCCGAAATGCGCAAGAACCAGATCTTAACAGACAGTGAGATCGCCGAAGGACTCATCCTAACGTGTCAGGCACATCCTTCTACTCCTACTTTGGTGGTAGATTACGATGATGTGTAACAAAGATTGCTGTTTTAAAAAGACGTCTTTTCTGAAGTTGGTTTTACGGTTTAAAGCAACGCTTTGATTTTAGTCACAATGCTTTCAGGAGCAATTGTCTCCATGGCATTTTCATATTCTGAAGGATATTTATTTCCGTAGACAGACGTAGGGATCAATGGATACTGGGAGCGATCTGCTGTCAATTGATTCGTTTCCGGCTGCTGAAAAGGAACAAATCCCGCATACGGATGCGTGACGCCCCACAAGGTGATCACGGGTATCCCGTACATGGCAGCTAAATGACCGTTGCTACTGTCCATGGAAAGCATAAGGTCTAAATTAGAAATAAGGGCCAACTCCTCCTCAATGGTCAATTTGCCTGCCACATTCGTGACGTTGGGAAATAAGAGTGCTAAGGTGTTAAGATCCTCGATCTCTTCTTTACCGCCCCCGAACAAAAAGATGCGATAGTTTGCACTCGCATCCAGTTGTTTGACAACTTCCTTCATGAGCTCGAAGGGATACATCTTACTTTTGTACGCAGCAAAGGGCGCTATGCCTATGGCTTTTTGTGCGTGTTCCCCCATAATGTCAAGCAATCGGGAGGACAGCGGTTTACGCTTTGGGAAGGTGTGCGTTTTAAGATCTAAAGGGTATCCAAGTTTCGCGAACACATCGGCATACCGTTGATGAGTGCTTTTAAGGGGCGTTAGTTCCGGCCCTGCTGCTTTGATCAGTTTTTTCTTTTCGGCACGACCTTTATGTATAGTGACCGTTCTAACCCCCATCGCCCATAAGTATTTGGTGATCATTTTTGAACGTATCACATTGTGCAAATCGGCTACTGCATCAATGCCTTTGCTTTTTGCTTCGCGTGCGAGATGAAAGAGCCCTAGACCTTTATGCTTTCCATAAACATCGGCCTCCAATACATTTAAATTTGGGATATCCTCAAAAAAAGGCTGGTAGAATGGGCGTGTAAGTACGGTTAGCGCTATCGTAGGATACGTCTGGGCAAACGTTCGCAGTACAGGAACGGTCATGGCCACATCCCCCATGGCAGAAAGTCTAATGACTAGTATGTGCTTGGGTTTTGACATGGTTGTGTTTGGAAACAATACAGATTTATTTTTCTCCCCGTAATACCGGGTTAAGCTCGTCGTCGTTGTACATCTTCATTTGCTTGTACACCTTCATGTATTTTCTTCCGTGGGCAATATCGTCCAATAATTGATCGATGGCAGTGCTCAAGTCTACACGTTGTTCTAAAAGGACATTGAGTTTTGTTTGACACGCTGCTCTATGTGCTTCGGAAGCAGAGTTTCTAGTAGCCTCTTCATTCATGTGATAGATCTTCAATGCCAAAATAGATAGCCTGTCAACACCCCATGCCGGACTTTCGGTGTTGATGCGCGCATCTTCCTGCACCGAAACATCCTTGTATTTTTCCAAAAAGTAACTGTCGATATATTCTACCATATCGGTACGATCTTGGTTGGAGGCATCGATCAATCGCTTCAGTTTCAAGGCTGCTATGGGATCAATATTGGGATCACGAATAATATCTTCATAATGCCATTGCACCGTATCGATCCAACACTTTCGGTATAATAAATGCTCCAACAAATGGCTGTTCTCACTATAAGGGTTAGAAAATGGT
This sequence comes from uncultured Altibacter sp., assembly GCF_963972995.1. NCBI lineage: Bacteria > Pseudomonadati > Bacteroidota > Flavobacteriia > Flavobacteriales > Flavobacteriaceae > Altibacter > uncultured Altibacter sp. Next base: position 118,198 of record NZ_CAXAXI010000005.1, on the reverse strand, counting down.
TGATCTACGGTATTCACAACATGATACGTTGTGATCACTTCAGAAAAGATTTTATTGGCTTTTTCACTAAACATATCTAAGCTTTCTATATTTTTTACACTAAAAAAAGGATCTGTTGGCGTCTAAAACCAAGTTATGTATTTCCACAAAGATGGGACATACCGATCCGCTCACAAAGGTATCATATTTTGTGAAAGTACGGGAATTGAGACTGCTATTTACTTATAAGAATACTAATACAATAGGAAGTAGAATCGTTAAAGCTACAAGCAGTTCCTTGAACCAAAACTCTTTTAGGTTTTCAATGTAATTAGTAATAATTATGGCCGAGGGCGCTAATAAAAACAACACCTCAGCGCCGGTCTTTACCGGACTCGCAAGCGCCATGACCATGGCTATTCCGGCCATAAACACCATGAGCAAGTAGTTGGGACGTTCTTTTTTAGATACTGAAGAAAAAGAGAGGACTCGATGAACACCTGTCCACACCATGAGGGTAAGCAGTACGGTTGTAGGAATTAAAATAGCAGCCGAATTGTACTTAGAAAAATCGAGACTTATGCCTTTACGCCAAGAGAAGTACCAATCAAAAGAATCTTCAGATAAGTACTTGTAGGCGGTCACCACTACAAAGACACCAAAAAACCCGACCAGCGGAATTAGCGTATGTTTATAAGTGGTATGTTTTTTCCGCAGGATGGCAATTACCAAAACAGCAAAGAAAAGAATGGCATAAAAATAGAAAAAGGCTGCAATGGTGATCCAGAGGGTTGCATCCAGTACTTTCTTTTCGGTGTTCTTTTCAGATTTTAAGCTTAATATCCTTCGGGTGCCGAGTAGCAAAAAAACATTGGCGAGAAGGATGTCCACTTCAGAAAAAACCGCAGGAAACATCACTAAAAAACAACTGAAGAAGAGAATACCATACGTGTTGGAGCGGGTGAGACCGTTTTTCCGAATAATAAAGTCCACAAGCAACATGGAAAAAATACATAGGATGATCGCTACTACTGATCGCATCGCAAAAGACCAGCTAAACACTTCCGGAAGCCCATGAAGTAAGGTCACTAAGAATCCTAAGAATATAAAGATTGCAAGCAATAAATAATTCACCGGATTAGATTTGCCAAAAAAGCTTGTAAGCATGAAGGGTAATTTATACTTTTGCGTTATAAATATAAAGATATGACTTGGAAAGGGTTTTTTGAAGGAATACAATCATTTGCTGAAGATGTTTTGTTTTTACCTTACGATGCCTTGCGTTTAGGTGTTGATAGTTGGTGGGTTGCTAACATTATGAGTTGGTTGTTGATGCTAATTGGCGTTGTTGCCTTTATCTACTGGATGGGTCAATTGAAGAAATTCAATGACAATGATGAGGAAGATAAAAGTTCTACGTCTCATTCGTATTTAGGATAGATCAAAACCGATATCGGTTCGATAATACATCCTGTCAAAAGATAGTTTTGCTATGTTTTGGTAGGATTTTTTTAGTGCTTTTCTGAAATCACTATCTAAAGAAGTTACAGCGATCACCCTACCTCCATTGGTCACCACAGCTCCGTCCTTCAACGTTGTTCCCGCATGAAAAACTATTGAATCTTCGACAGAAGAGATGCCTGAGATCTCCTTCCCCTTTTCGTAGGCTTCGGGATAGCCTCCCGAAACCACCATTACTGTAGTCGCTGCACGAAGATCTACTTCCAATGCAATATTGTTTAACTCCTTGCGGTAGGCAGCTTCGAGCAGATCAACCAGATCGGTCTTGATTCGTGGCAAAACCACTTCGGTTTCCGGATCTCCCATACGCACATTGTATTCGATCACATAAGGTTCATCGCCTACTTTAATGAGTCCGATAAAGACAAACCCTTTGTAATCTATTTTCTCTTCTTTCAAGCCCATGACCGTAGGTTTTACGATACGCTCTTCAATCTTGTTCATCAAGGTTGTGTCTGCAAATGGTACCGGTGAAATCGCTCCCATACCTCCGGTGTTGAGGCCTTTATCTCCTTCTCCAATACGTTTGTAATCTTTGGCCGTTGGGAGGATCTTATAGTCTTCACCATCGGTTAGTACAAAAACCGACAGTTCGATCCCGTCCAGAAATTCTTCGATCACCACCGTATTACTCGCATCACCAAACTTTTGGTGTGCTAACATATTCTCCAGTTCCTGCTTGGCATCCTTAATATCTTGTAAGATCAACACGCCTTTTCCGGCAGCCAAGCCATCTGCCTTTAGAACGTAGGGCGGTTTTAAGGTATCCAGGAAAGCTTTTCCTGCATTTAATGATTCCTTCGTAAAGCTGGCGTAGGCAGCTGTGGGAATGGAATGTTGTAACATGAACTCTTTGGCGCGTTCCTTACTGCCTTCAAGCAAGGCTCCACGTTTTGAGGGTCCGATAAGCATCACATTTTTTAATTCTTCGGTTTCCGAAAAATAGTCAGCTATTCCATGTACCAAAGGATCCTCGGGGCCCACGACCACCATGTGTATATCGTTTTTAAGGACACACTCTTTAATGGCATTGAAATCGGTTACAGAAATGGACACGTTGGTCGCAATTTCGGCCGTTCCGGCATTTCCCGGGGCGACGTAAAGTGAATCACATCGATCGCTTTGCGCGAGCTTATAAGCAAAGGTATGTTCTCTTCCGCCGGAACCAAGTACTAATATATTCATGTTATCAAGCCGTTTAATTCGGTATCAAAAATACGGGATTTTTATACGTTAACCATGGTGGAACTGTGCTTTTCGAAGCACCTGTTTCCTTTTAGGTTTATAAAAATAAGTAGATGTCTTTTTTTCGATATAGAGTTTCATTACCTTGAGCTATTAATATTCTTTTTGATTGAATCTTTTCGAACTTACGTTACGGTTAAAAGGTTTTCCCATTGCGGAAGCTAAAAAGCGATTGGCGAAGATCCAAGAAATCTCCAAGGACGATTACCCGGATTATGTGTCACGCTTACAAGCCGATATCGTTGCCTATCATCAACGCGAAAACTCATGGTACCGGGAGTTCGCCGGATCCCAACCTTTTACAGATTGGAACAGCATTCCTATTCTTTCTAAAAAGGATTTACAACAACCACTTGCCGGACGTTTATCACGTGGTTTTACAGCCAAGAATGTGTATGTCAACAAGACTTCCGGTTCGAGCGGGCATCCCTTTATTTTCGCGAAAGACCGCTTTTCTCATGCCCTCACCTGGGCCATAATCATGGACAGGTATAAGGGACACGGTATCGTGTATTCACATTCTTTGGAAGCGCGTTTTTACGGAATTCCCTTAGACCGAAAAGGATATCGCAAAGAGCGCTTAAAAGATTGGTTAAGCCGCCGCTATCGTTTTCCAATCTTTGACCTTTCGGATGCGAAACTAGAAGGATTCCTGGAAACCTTCCGAAGAAAAAAATTCGATTATATCAACGGCTACACCAGTTCCTTGGTGTTGTTTGCTAAATTCCTTCAGAAAAAAGGAATCCTCCTCAAAGATGTTTGTCCGTCGCTGTGTCACTGTATCGTAACCAGCGAAATGCTTTTCGATGAAGACAAAGTACTTTTACAGCGCGTTTTTGGTGTTCCTGTCATTAATGAATATGGTGCCAGTGAATTGGACCTCATCGCTTTTACCGGTATAGACAACACGTTTTTAGTGAATAGCGCTTCCCTGTTTGTAGAGATTGTAGACCCCAACAATCGGCCTGTCCCTCATGGCACGGCAGGGCGAATTATTATCACTTCTCTATATAACCGTGCACACCCCATGATTCGCTATGATATAGGAGACACCGGCGTATTAGCTCCAGAAAGCACGCTAAAAACCCCTGTTCTGCAGCAACTCATTGGCCGAACGAATGATGTGGCGGTGCTGCCCGGCGGAAAGACCATCCCCGGACTAACCTTTTACTATGTCACTAAAAGTGTGATAGAGGACCATGGAAATGTAAAAGAGTTTGTAGTAGAACAGACCAAACCTTCCACCTTTAGAATAATTTATGTTTCTGAAAGACCATTAAGCGATAAAGAGATCGACACTATCAAGAATGCATTATACGAATACGTAGCTCCGCAGCTTACCTTGGAGTTTGAACGTGTTTCGGTACTTGACCGAAGCAGCCGGGGTAAACTGAAACAATTTAATACCTTACTGAAATAGTCACAGCTGTGCTTATTTCTTATTTTTGAACCAATAACCAACAGAGACCTCAATGAGAATTACGATTGTCGCCGGTGCACGTCCCAATTTTATGAAGATCGCTCCCATTATTCATGAGATCGAAAAACAGCAAGAAAAAGGGGCGCCTATCTCATATCGATTGGTCCACACAGGACAGCATTACGATTCTAACCTTAGCGCGACCTTCTTTGAGGACTTGAATATTCCTAAACCTCATCGAAATCTCGAGGTACACAGTGGGACTCAGGCAGAACAAACCGGTGGTATCATGGTGGGGTTTGAACAAGAACTACAAGAAAATCCAACCGATCTTGTCCTGGTGGTAGGTGACGTTACTTCAACGATGGCCTGTACCTTGGTGGCAAAAAAAGCGCATGTGAAAGTAGCGCATGTGGAGGCCGGGATCCGGAGCGGGGATCGAACCATGCCGGAAGAGATCAATCGCATTGTTACAGACAGTATCTCCGATTATTTCTTTACTACTTCTCGACAAGCAAGTGAACATTTACAAAGTATAGGCATCCCTAGGGACCACATCCATTTTGTGGGGAATGTCATGATAGACACCTTGAAGAATAATCTACATCGCATCAAAAAGCCCTTGTTTTGGGACCATATGGCTTTAGATGTTAAAGAATACTACGTCCTCACGTTACATCGACCTTCCAATGTGGATGCTCTGGAGGCGTTTACTTCCCTTCTATCCCATATTCTAAAGAACACCAACGGTGCGCCTGTGATTTTTCCTGTGCATCCCCGAACTCAAAAATTAATACAGGACGCTTCCGTTTCATTTGATAATTTGCACTGTATCGAACCGCAAGGGTATCTGCATTTTATTTATTTAGTAAAACACGCCAAAGCCGTACTTACCGATTCCGGAGGGATCACCGAAGAAGCTTCTATTCTCAACGTACCATGCCTAACCTTTAGAGACAGCACGGAACGTCCTGAAACAATTACACAAGGGACCAATATGTTAGTAGGTACCGATCCCGATGCTATAGACAAGGCATTTAGCACCTTGAAAGCCGACCACTGGAAGCAAACACAGCCCATTGAAAAGTGGGATGGTAAAGCCGCACAACGCATTGTAGCGCATATCTTGAAATATTATGGCCACTAAAAACATCTTACTTGTCACGAACTATTTTCCGCCGGAAAAAGGAGCTGCGGCTAATAGAATGGAGTCGCTGGCAAATGCGCTAAAAAGCGCGGGGTACTGCGTGCAAGTGGTTTGTCCATTCCCTAATTACCCTACGGGATCCATTTTTGAAGGCTTTCGAGGAAAGCTATATCAAAAAACTGAAATGGAAGGAATGGTGATCCACCGCCTGTGGGTATGGCCAAGTAATTCAAGTAATAAAGTGGTTCGATTGTTGTCCATGCTCTCCTTTGCCACGAGCTTGAAAGTATTCTTTATTTTGAAGACGCTTCCGAAAAAAATTATCATTCAATATTCCCCCGTGTTTGTAGGCTTCACGGCTGTATTTTGGTCATGGTGCTTCAAAAAACGAATTATTTTGAACGTATCAGACCTTTGGCCGCTGGCAGGTCTTGAAATGAGATTGATTCAAAAGGGGTTCTACTATTCAACCCTGGAAAAGATGGAACGATTTTGCTATCGTAAAGCTCATTTGATTCTAGGTCAATCTGAAGAGATCTTGCAACACGTATCTGTAATAGATCCAAAATCGAAGCGCTTTCTGTACAGGAACATCCCCGATTTCCCTGTGCCGGATGTTTCAGAAAAAAATGGCGAAAGTACTATAACTATCGTATATGCCGGACTACTCGGTTTAGCGCAAGGCGTTGCGGCTATTTGTGAAAAAATTACATTTCCGGAACACGTCACATTTCATATGTATGGTTCCGGTCCTGAGGTCAACAGGATTAAAAGCTTAACATCCCATCAGGTGATCTATCATGGAGAGGTATCAAGAGCAGTGCTGCATCAAGAAATATCTTCGTACGATCTGGCGTTCATCCCCTTGACCAACCGCATCTACGGGTCGGTTCCTTCAAAGATATTCGAATATACACGCCTAGGACTGCCGGTACTTTATTTTGCAGGGGGTGAGGGTGGTGCTCTAGTGCTGGAACATGAATTAGGCTGGGTGATTCCAGTGAATAATATTCAGGAGCTTCAGTCTTTTATAGATTCACTTTCGGCTGAAGTCCTTCAAAAGCACCCCAAAAGAGAGGTTCAGAAATCTGTTGTAAACAATTTCAGATTTGACAAGCAAATTGAAGCACTAATTCATACGATCGAAATAGTCTAATAGGCCTTTTCTTCACCCCGCAAGGCATTATAGATAGTTTGAAAGACAACTTTTAGGTCTAAGAACATTGACCAGTTCTCAAGATAGAAAATATCATACTTTACACGGTTAATGATATCGTTATCGCTTTCCACTTCCCCGCGGTACCCACTTACCTGCGCCAGACCTGTGATTCCCGGTTTAATGAAGTGACGTACCATAAACTTATCGATACGCTCGGCATACATGTGGGTATGACTTACCATGTGCGGTCTAGGCCCAACCACAGACATGTCTCCCTTCAGCACGTTTATAAACTGTGGCAACTCATCAATACTGGTCTTTCTAATAATTCTCCCCACACGCGTAATTCGCTCATCCCCCTTTCGCACCTGATGGATATGTGCCAACGGATTGGGTTTCATAGATCGGAATTTATAGCAGTAGAATTCTTGATAGTCCAGACCGTTTCGGCGTTGTTTAAAAAAGACAGGACCTTTAGACTCCAGTTTAATGATCAATCCCAGAATAGGGGTAAGCCACGAAAGAATTCCTACAATAACAATTAACGACAACAGGATATCGAAGCTACGTTTTATGAACTTATTGAAAGGCTCGTCCATTGGGATCTTCCGAAGGGATAAGATGGGTAGAAAGCCGTAGTAACTAAAATCAAGCTTCTTGCTGTATATTTCTTTATTATCGGGAAGGAATTTAAGAATACGCAGGTTATTATCGGCAAAATCGATGAGTTTAATGAGGTCTCGGTTGCTTATTTGTGCTACGGAAGAGTAGATCTCTTCGATCTTGTTCTCAATAATATAATCGAAACAATCTTCAATGGTCGTTTTCTCGGGACCGTGCAAATCGAAGGTATGCTTTAGTTTATATCCATACGAAGGGTTATCGTTGAAGAATTTGCGAAGCTGGTCGGTCTTCTGGTTAAGACCTATGATCACTACCTTTCTTGAATTTCCTCCCAATAACAATCGATATTTTTTGAGAAGGTAGTAGATGGTCAGCTTCACAATGGAGATCAAAAACATGACCAATGCCACGTATTTTAAGATATCAATAGAGCGGTTGTCAATATCTTTATAAAAGCCAAAAAAGGAAAAAACAATTAAGAAAAAGACTACTCCTTGTTTTCCAACCAACGACATGATCTTGGTTACATGCGTAAAACGGTATATTTCGTAGAAATTGGATTTCAGTGACAGAATGATCCACGCAGCACTCACAAGCAGTACATACTTAATGTACGGAATAGAATACCCGAAGAATTGATATGCCAAGATATGAATTATGGCCAAGTCGATCCCGTATGAGATGGGTCGCAGAAATCCTGAATATCTTCCTCTTTTAAATAACATCGCTATTGCCTAATGTGCTTTGAAAAATCCTTGTGTTCGCTTTTGAACAATTCTTCTTTAGAAAGGCTCTTGAAATAATCGAATGTTTTTTTCATCCCTTGTTCACGAGTGACTTTTGGTTCCCATTGCAGGATCTCTTTTGCCCTACTTATATCCGGCTGGCGCTGTAAGGGGTCATCTTGGGGAAGTTCTTTATAAACGATCTTTTGTTCTGAAGCGGTAAGTTTCAGAATTTCGTTAGCAAAATCAAGGATGCTGATCTCATGTGGATTTCCAATATTAACAGGCAGACTATAATCGCTTAAAAGCAAACGGTAAAGCCCTTCCACTTGGTCATCAACGTAACAGAACGATCGTGTCTGGCTCCCATCTCCAAAAACGGTAAGATCCTCTCCGCGTAAAGCTTGCCCTATAAATGCAGGAATAACTCGTCCATCGTTGAGCCGCATTCGGGGACCGTAGGTATTGAATATTCGGGCGATCCTTGTTTCCAGTCCGTGAAAACGGTGATACGCCATGGTGATCGATTCCTGAAATCTTTTTGCTTCATCGTAAACCCCACGAGGTCCAATGGTGTTTACATTGCCATAGTAATCTTCGGTTTGCGGATGTACCAGAGGATCTCCGTATACTTCCGAAGTAGAAGCGATAAGGATGCGTGCGTTCTTCTCTTTCGCCAATCCTAAAAGATTGTGAGTACCCAAAGAACCCACTTTTAAGGTTTGGATGGGAATCTTTAAATAATCGATGGGACTGGCAGGCGATGCAAAATGTAGGATGTAATCCACGTGCCCCGGAACATGCACAAACTTGGTTACATCGTGATGATAGAATTCAAAATCCTCCAGCTTGAAAAGGTGCTCGATATTTTTAAGGTCTCCGGTAATAAGGTTATCCATTGCGACGACCTGATATCCTTCTTCGAGGAATTTATCGCATAAATGAGATCCAAGAAATCCTGCTGCTCCTGTAATTAAAACTCTTTTCTTCATTGATGTATTGCTTTCCTGCCAATGGATATATAGGTGAACCCTTCTGATTCCATATCGTTTACATTGTAGAGGTTTCTACCATCAAAGATGACCGGATGGCTCAATCGTTGCTTCAACTCCTTATAATTTGGTGTTCTAAAAATGCTCCACTCGGTACAAATCACCAAAGCCTCGGCATTATCGAGGGCTTCGTACATTGAATCTGCATACGTAAGTGCATCACCAAACTGTTTTTTTATATTGGGCATCGCTTCAGGATCGAACACAGTTAGTTGCGCACCTTTATCGAGTAGTGCTCTCATGATATCGATAGAGGGAGCTTCGCGAACATCATCGGTTTCAGGCTTGAAAGCAAGTCCCCAGATCGCAATTCGCTTTCCTTTCAAATCGTTATTAAAGTAGGATAAAATGTGCGGAACTAAGATTGTCTTCTGTTTGGCGTTCACTTCAATCACGGCATTTAGGATCTTGAAGTCATACGCTTCATCTTTTCCCGCTTTTTGAAGTGCCTTTACATCTTTAGGAAAACAAGACCCTCCATAGCCGATTCCGGGAAATAAAAACCGTTTTCCAATACGACTATCGGCTCCAATTCCCGCTCGTATTTGATCTACATCGGCCCCTACCTTTTCACAGTAATTTGCGATCTCGTTCATGAAGGTGATCTTGGTGGCAAGAAACGCATTGGCTGCGTATTTGGTAAGTTCTGCCGATTTCTCATCCATAACAATTATGGGGTTCCCTGAACGAACAAACGGGCTGTAGAGTTTTTGCATTAATTTGGTGGCACGTTCACTACTGGACCCAATAATGATCCGTTCCGGCTTCAAAAAATCGTCCACAGCAAAGCCTTCGCGCAAGAACTCCGGATTAGAGACCACATCGAAATCACAGCTTGCTCGTTTCGCAATGACGTCCCTTACCTTGTCGGCAGTCCCTACCGGTACGGTGCTCTTGTCTACAATTACCTTGTATTCATTTATAAGGGTGCCAATTTCTTCGGAAACATTCAAAACATACTTAAGATCTGCCGATCCATCATCTCCTTCGGGTGTAGGAAGCGCTAGAAAGATGATATCACCATGCTCTAGGCCTTCAGCTAAAGAAGTGCTAAAACGCAGCCTATTCGCTTTGATGTTCCGTTCAAAAAGAACATCCAAGTGGGGTTCATAAATAGGAACCACCCCGGCCCGCATTTGGGCTACCTTTTCTTGGTCAATATCTACGCAAATAACCTCGTTGCCTGTTTCGGCCAAACACGTTCCTGTCACTAAACCCACATATCCTGTTCCAATTACTGCTATCTTCATTCGCTTGTTTCTCTTGTTACTTTGCTAGCATTTTCTTTTAAAAATCCAATAAAAGCAAATGTTAGTAAAAAAATGATGGGCTGATTCGCACTTATAATAAATCCACTGGCAAAAAAGCCTGCTATTAGATAGATAATCAGCATACCAATTAAAAAAATGCCGGCATTTAAAAACCGCATCACATCTTTTAAAAGCCACGCAAAAATACATATACCTACTATCCCAAAAAAGAAATAAATGTCAAAAAACTCCATTTCAGGTCGGTGGTTATAGAATTCTGAGCCTCCCACCAGGTAGTTCAAAAAACTCCATTTTGGAACGATGACTTCGGAGATCGTATTCGCCAGTTCGATATTTCGGGTGCTGGTTATGCTTGTGATCAAGCCCTGTTCGTGGTAAATATCTACCAATACTTTGAACTTTTCAGTTATAAAACGCCCGATAGCCTTATAAAAAGCAATCCCGATAATAATGATCCCCGCCAAACCAACCCAAAACCACTTTTGTACATATCGTTTAAAATAAAAGAAGTCGAACGCCAAAAGCAAGGGAAAGAAAAAATACATTTTCTTGGTTCCAAGCAACAACGAACAAGCTACCGCTATTATTAACTTATAGGGTTTGTAGGTTAAAAAGAACGTTTTGTAATAGTACACAACAATCATAAACATAAAATAGAAACTCGCCTGATTGTTCGAGTTATAGATCCCCATGTAGCCGTAGCGCTTAAAGCTAATATACGTTCGAAACACATGCACATCGAAAATGGCACCTAACACCATAAGACCACAGTTTATGAAAAAGAGAATTTCAAAAAATCGAAACAACTTGTTGACTTTATCCTCACTCTTCAACAAGGGAGAGAATATTAAAAATGTAATAGGTAAGAACAAGAACCTGGACAGATATACCAAATTTTCACGAATACGATACAGGTATTCACTCGTGTCGTTGATAACTGCCTGAGACAGTAAGAAGGAAAAGATCAAGATTGATATGGCATAAAGTAAATACCTACTCCGTTGCTCTTTTCTATAAATTCTGAAAAAATAAGCCAGAACTCCACCATAGCAAGCTAAAACAAGCCCTTTTGAGATAGCCGTATACCGAACAAAATCGTCGTGTGAGTTTAATGCTAATTTTCTTAATATATCCCCAAACAAGAAGATGATCAAAGTCGCAAGAAAAAGATAATAGAGCACTTTTATACGCTTGTCATCGATAGAAGGTAGGGTCATTTTTTAAGGATTTGCCGTAAGGCAAGGTAAAAAAATTTCGTGTTAGTGTAGAGATACCTTCTAAACATTCTTTTGGGCTCCATGATAAGTCGGTACAGCCACTCCAGTCCACTTTTTTGCATCCACAGCGGTGCTCGTTTGATCACCCCTACAAAAACGGGGAAAGCACCCCCAACACCATAGAGCGTTGCATTAATCTTTTCACTGTGTTCAAACATCCACCGTTCTTGTTTAGGACACCCCAAAGCTACAAATACCATATGCGTGTTCGCAGCGTTTATCCTTTCAATATACGTATCGTTATCCCAAGCCTCATTAAATGGAGGAGAGACGGCAAACGTAATTTCAATGTTCTTGTATTCATTCCTTACTTTTTCTTGAAGTGCGTTCAGTACCTCCGGAGTAGCACCTACAAACGCAACCCTCAGGGATTCTTCGTTGCATTTTTGCAACAAGTATGGAAAAAGGTCCATTCCGGCAATACGCTCTTGAGAAACGCTATATAGCAACTTGAACATTTTAGCTACCGGAGTTCCGTCGGGAAAAGCATAGGTCGCCGAATTCACCACATATTGAAAATCCGGGTCATCATAGCCTTCAATAAGCATGTGTACGTTGGTAAGACAAACATAGCTTGGCGTGTGCGATGTAGCGAGCGCCAAGAGGTTTGGTGTTTGTTCCGCAAGACTTCCTTGATTGATGTATGATCTAATTATTTTCCGCTTCATGGGTCGTTATTACTTCTTTATAGATCTGCATCAAAGAAGTGTAATTTTTCTCGTGAGTATAGTTTGCTTCAAATGTACTTCGGGCGTTCTCGTAGTATTTCAAAGCGTTGTTTTGGTCGAAATATTGTATCGTCTTTCGAAGGTCTTCAGCATTGGAAACCTGAAAAAGCTGTCCGTTCACTCCGTCTTCCACGATACTATTGATGTTGTCTATATTGGAAGCAATTACAGGAGTTCCGGCAGAAAACGCCTCAATAATTGTATTTGGCAATCCTTCATAGATTATTGAGGTGAAGAGCAAAGCCTTAGCGTTTCTTACTTTTTCACTTACCACAGAAGTCGGCTGCTGTCCCATAAACTCAATGGTATCATTAGCACGCGCTTTAAGCTTAGTTTCCAGTTCTCCCGTCCCTAAAATGAACAGTTTTAGATGAGGAAGTTCATTAAAGGCATCTATAAGGGTCTCTATTCCCTTTTCTTCTGAAAGACGGCCCACAAACACGTATCCATTCCTTAATTCGGGTGGTATAAGGGCATGCGATGTACCCTTAGTGCTATTGGGTTTTACGGCAATTTTAGCAGGATCTACCCGCAGTGCCGAACTTGTAATCATCTTTTTGGCAAAGGGCGTAAGCACAATAAATTTATCTACCGTATTCCCCCAGGTTCCAAAAACGTTGTGTGCAAACAATGAAGCCGAGAGTGTTGCAGATTTTAGATAGGAATCTTTAAAGCATTTATGCTGAATGGCGGGAAAAGGAAATGTCTTGTTTTTACATTTTACGCACACTTTGTGGTCTCTCAAGAACATGGCATTTGGACATACCAACCGATAGTTATGCAATGTCATTACCACCGGAATCCCGTGTCGCTTCGCTTCATACAGAATACTTGGAGTCGCTTTGTAGAAGAGATTATGTACATGAATAAGGTCCGGTTTAAAAAGCGCTAATTTCTTCTGAAGGGTTTTTGCCGAAGATGCGTTGTATATAAGTTGCAACGGATTGACGGAGGTGTTGTCGAAAAATAGACGTTCTACTTCCACCCCGTGGGACGTTAACAGCGTATATTCATTCTCAACGACCGTGTCCTCGCCGCCATCGAAATGGTATGTATTATGTATCTGAAGAATCCGCAAGTGCCTCTGTATTATTAGTATAAATAAATGCGCTAAAGAACGCCAAAAATAAAACTCCTGCGTTAACCTGCAAAAAAGATTCGGTCATCCCGGAGGCTACAAAGGTTGCTATAAAAATAAGATACAAATAATTTTTCTTACGTTTTGCCATCCATGACGTATAAATTACAAAAAGAAGAAACAAGAACAGACCCAATAGCCCGGCCCTAACAGCAGCCTGTAAAAAGATATTGTGGGCATGGAAGGTCTTTCCTGCCACCAATAACTGATTTCTCATGTATACCTTGTAACAAAGCGTAAGTTGGTCGATCTCGTCACCTACTCCTACTCCTAACATAGGGTCATTCGATATCACCTTTATAGCACAATCCCAAATTAGAAGGCGCATTCCCGTACCTCCCCAATAGCTATCTGAAGGGTTTTCTTCATTTTCAAAATTATACACTTCGGTCCAGCGTTCTTCGAAGGTTTCACTGTTTGATAGAAATAGTGCGCATCCCGAGACAACTGCAGCAATAATCAAAGTTGGAACTACATAATTACGATGTTTTACGGCAGAATATAGCGCAAAAGCAAAGAGGAAAAGTGCTGTAACAAAGATTGAGGTACGACCTCCTAAAATCACCAATGCCCCTGACAAAAAGATGATGAGGAGTATCATAATTACCTTATACTTTCTCTTTAATCTAAAAGATGTATCCACAAAAAGAATATAACTACATGCGATGACAGCAAATGAAGCATAGAGCGACAGCGAAAGGTATTGAATGCTAATAAGTGCAGTAGATAAATTATTTCCAACGAGCGCTTGTAATCCCGAGTCGGGCCCTTCGAAGTAAAGGGGAAGTTGCTTTAGAAACGAAAGAAAGATCAAGACAGCTACAGAAGTGCTAAACCCCAGCAATGTTATGTAAACAGTCTTCTTCGGTAGTCTGTAAGGCATGGTAAAGAAAAGCACCGGGAAGAACAGTAAAAATCCTTGCATGGTAAGTTTCCGTTGAAAAAAATCTACATTTTCAGAATAGAAAAAAGTAAGTAGATACCATAAGAAATAGCCGGTGAAAATAAGGATGATCCCTATTCGCTCTTTAGATACCACAAGCTTTCCTCGCACCAAATGAAGCAACCAGAACACGCCTAACAGTCCCACTACTATATTGGGAATTGCCGGCCCAAACGGCAGCACAAAGGCGAAGAGGATCAGCAATAACCCCCATATCTTACGATTCAAGAGTTGGTGCATCTTGGTTACTTTTAGCATTTAGTAAATCCACTTCTATAAGCTTTACCATAAGCAGCATAGGAAATACAATCTCTATCACCTCCAAATAATACTGAAACAGGAATAAGATAAGACAGTAATAGAAGATAAATTTCACAAAATTAGAACTTTCCCGTCTAGAGGTCGCCTTTCTCACCCTACGTATGCTCGAGAAGAACAAGAAAAGGATGATGGATCCAAATATGAATCCGTATTCCAGTAGTACAGAGACTAGTGACGAGAACGGTTGATTTCTTGTACCGTCATTCCACATTGTATTGGCCAAATACTTTCTGTTCAAAATTGGCAGTACATAATCGTGATGATATTCGGTTTGATAATTAAACAACTTTTTATAGGTCTTATTCTGAATAAAGTCTCCGTTGAGATAAAATGCCACCCTGCTATTATAGGTGCCGGGAGATGTGCCAAGAAAGAAGACTTTTGCATCACTAAAGAACAAGCGCCTGGATCCGTCAAGAAAAGTGATGTAACGGGGAATGTAGGTTCGACGATGATCCTTCATCTTTTCGATCTCATATTCGTAGTCGTATTCTTCAAAAATGAGTTCGGCGTAGGCAATATTAACTCGTATGTACTTAAAATTCGCCGGATTAATGAGATAGACTACCGAGAAGAAACTTACGGCAATAAATACGATCTTGAGTGTTGTAGCTACATTCTTCAGTAAATAGGGCAAAATAACCAATCCAAAGGCTATTACATATATAAAGAGACCCTGCCCGTAAAACCCAAGGATCCCACAAACAAAGAAAAATGCAAAATTTTTATATTTCTTTTCGAAGAAATAGTAGGTCGCCATCAAAAAATTAATGACCGAAAGACTATGAGAACCAAACCCCCCCTTACCGTATAATCCGGTAAATACGTCTTCGGGATAATCTGCCGTTGCCAAAACTAGAACAGCGTAGATCGCTGCCGAAATATTGACAACTACCAGAAAATAGGAAAAGATCTTAATAAAGGAGTTGAAATAGGCCTTGTCCTGAAACCGGTCTCGCTGAACAGGTTTAGCAGTAGCAAATAACAGCGTAGTAATGATCAAATAGAGGGAGAAGACGAGGTTGTATACAAAGAATCCTTCGATGATCATGGAAATAGTTCCTGCCACGATAATCGCCAAACACGCCAGCCCTACCGTTTTGTTGAGCCGTAACCTCAGCAGCAAAAAAAATAAAAAAACAAGTATGGGGTATGTGAACAGTAGAAGCGGTCTGAACAATGTCAAACACAAGAATGTTACTACTATAAATAAGAATTTCACTTGTATTATTTAGTATTATTGAAATGCGACGTCAAAAAAGTTAAGTTTAAATAGCCGTCCTTCCATAGTGTCACATACAATCCCAAGTCGAACCTCCTCAAAGCTAAACTGTTCAAGCTTCACTTCACGCATAAACACTAGTTTATCTTTTCCGGGAACATTTTTAAGATCCATATTTACCAAATGGTTGCCCCCTTTTTTGGGATATGCATGAAAAAACAGAAAGCATCCATCCCGATAGCGTTCTATATTTCCTTGATAGACGGCCTTTAAGGTGATCACCGAGTCTCGCCTGCTATAGGAAAGCGATTCCAGCCTTACGCCTGCTTCTTCAAAAATGTAGGGATGTTGAATAAGGTTATACTCTTGGGTATCCTTATTGTATTCCTCGATGGTATATAAAGAAGTATCGTAGGGCTTTCCTTCTTGGCAGGAAACAAACAGACCTAAAAGGAAAAGCAAAGAATACTTCATAATGCGAATATAAGGATTAGCTTTTTTTAACCTTTCCGATAAACAAATGTCTGTTGATCTCTAATTCTTCGTCCAAATGATAATCAAAATGTGCCGAAAAAGCCTCTTTAAACCATGCTAAGGTATAAAAATCGGGAACGGGAGGTGTGGTCTTAAGGTCACCGGCATATAGACCCAATGGCATAAACTCTACAACAACATAGGTATCGGATAAAGATTCAAGGATGCTGAAGATATGTTTTAAACCTATCTCTTGTGTCAAGATAAGATGGTGTGTTACAGCCAATGCCATGACCACATCTGCTTTGATTCGGTCTTGAATTCGTGTATCGGTAATGCGACCGTTTGGACGCACAAAGTCGTATACGAGTGGTAAGACGTTATCAGACCCTTTATTATTTTTGTAAATCGCATCTACTGCGTTCTTATCATAATCGGTGGCTATCACTTTATCGATTTGTGAATTTGCCAATAAATGGTTTGCAAATTTTCCTTGGTTGGAAGCCAATTCTATCAGGCTTTTAGCATCTTTGAGATCCGTGTTAAAAAGTTCGGTAATGCGTTGAAACCGTTTATTTGTGGCTGGATCTATTTCGTTGTGATAATTCATCCAATAAGAATCGAACTTGCTGTTCTTTAATCCTTTCATCAAGCGACGCGCTTTCTTTATGCTGAAAATATTCTGAAAATTGTTCTTGAAGAAAAGAATGTATTGGCTGTACTTATGTTTGCCAAACTTTTCTACCACCCGAAAGTGTCTCGCGTTGGCAAGTTTTCTCGCATTAAAATAGAATTTGAACACTAGATTCGATAGCCACGATCCAAAAAATGTAGCGTATTTAAACCGAAGGTTGAAAAAATCCTTTTCGTTATAATAGCCGTGAAATAATTGAATGCTCTGTGGCAGGTCTGAGTACCCTTTGGTATAAAGGTAAGTAGGAATGTAGAACGCATTATAGAAGCTAAGGTAGCCCGTCCATGATTTCCCGTCATTGGGATCTTTTCTGAAAAAGCTTCCGAGGTCGATAAACTTTGGCGTCCCCATATCGAATACCACGTTATGGGAGTGTACATCGAAAAGTTCGAAGTTATAGGATTGCGCTATTTCTGAAATGGTCAACACCGTATTTGCAGCATCCTTAAGCATTGAGAACGACCATTCGTATGGGTAATTCCAGAAGGACACCCGTTGATGCTCTACAACCAGATTAAAACCTTCGATCTTAACATCTGTGATCCATGAATTGATTAGAAGATTCTTGTCAATAAGCTCCTGTATCATTCCGCAGGAGAACATCTCCTGGACCTGCGCTTCATAAGGTGTATTGATCGCACGAAAAACACGGTCTTCATAGAAGAACAGTTGGCATACTTTATCAATTGAAAAGCCCACCGTCTTTAAATCCTTCACCTTTAATTCACTTTCTAAAATGGCTTTATCCATGTTCTAATGTTGAAAAAATGTAAGAGCGAATAGGTTTGTAAATAAAAATTCGCTCGTGTACTCTTAAATAAATAATTTACAAAATACCCGGATATCGAATACGAGATCAAGGTTGCATAAGCTGCCCCGGTGAGACCGTATAATTCAATAAAATAGATATTAAGCGCAATATTAATAACGGCACCAATGATAAGTCTAAGGCTCGCAAATTTCTCCAAATTCTCATTCAAATAATAGCTCCAAGAACCATTACTTAAAAACACAAAGACTATCGACCAAATATAAATTATCACGACCTCAACACTTTCAGCGTACTCATTACCAAAAAGAAAGGTCACGATAAAGTTTGCAAATATCGTATACAATACTGAAACAACGATGGCAATTTTCATTAAAAGGTCATATAATTGCTGCAAACGTTCTAAAAATTCCTTTCTACTTCGTTTTCGAAGGGCTACCAACGTGGGAAACACCGACTGAGTGATGGCTACCGTTACAAACAGCCAAATACTGCTTAGTTTTACAGCTACACTATACAAGCCAACGGCTCTTTCGTCCAAGATCTCCTTAATCATGACCTGATCTATCTTAAAGTACAACGCCGCAGCAATGGCTCCAATGATCAAAAACCAGCTCTTTCGCAGCAAATAACCGGACATCCTCAAACTGAACTTCCATTTAAGCGCCGAAAGCTTTTTATAAGAATAGCTTAAAAGCAATCCTAATGCTATCAAAACAGCTTCACCTACATACACATAGGCAAAGTTTATAAGGTCGGCCTGTGTTATGATAAGTGATACTTTAGCCACCGCCGCCACCCCCACAGCAATACTGTTTGTGATAACCACATATTTGCTATGTATCTTACTTTGGAAATAATAGTCGATCCCGCTGAAGCTTTTAAAAAATACCGAACAAGCAATAATAAGTACAATGCTATTAGTAAGCGTATCATTGTTGAGTAACTGTAACGTGCCCCATAATAACACCAGCATTATAGCAAAACCTATAATTCGTAGAACGAAGGTGGTTCCAAGAATCTCATTCTGCTTGGGTGCATCCTTGACCAACTCTCGAACCACTATTTGGTCTAGCCCCATGGCTGCAACGGCTGTGAACAAATATACCATGGACTCGGCATAGCTTAAAATACCAAACTGCTCGGGACCTAAGTATCTTGCCAACCATATCCCAATAAAGAAGGCATCCAGAATTCGCAAACCCTTTTCCATAAGAAGCCATGCCGTATTTTTGAAGTACTTGGCGTAACGTTGGTTTAAAAAGGAAAGGTTGCTTAGCATCAGTTACAGGGTTGAAATGGATCCAATAATAAGTGGCGGTTGAACCACATCTAAGGTCTTCGCATCTTGAAAATACAACAGGATGGTTTCATAGGCTGTTATTTGGGTAGCAGGTATTTCAAAGACGAGAAAAAAACGCTCCTTTACTCGTATAGCCTTAGGTCGTCCATACCAAATGTTTCGATCTCGACCTTTTGATTTTGCTTCACTCGATATAAATTGTTTTTGAGCTTCAATAGGTTTGCCGTGAAACTGAATTATATATTCCTCCCCTGTTGTTTGTAAAGGGCTTTTAAGCTCTAATATAATTTTTGACATATTCGAGGGCTTTGAATGGATATAAAACTTTTTAACCTGCAGGCTGTCCCACGCGGTATACATAACTTTTGTCCCGGGCAATCTATCCAAAAGCTTAGGTGTTTTTAATACATATTCGAAGTTCTCACTTTGTTCTTCAATCCACAAACTATCCTTTTGACGTTTCTTTAGTAGAAAATCTTTCTCCCTAATGTAACCCGCGAAGAATTGAGAGACCTTTTCTGCCCCAATGGCATTAACATGGGCCACATCCTTGAAGTCTGAAAAATCCAACGGTAAAGAATCATATTGCTTATTGAAATTTAAATAAGGAACGTCCAAACTATCGCTCATTCTTTGAATTGCCGTGGTAAACTCATAATAATTGCCATTGGGATCCTTATACCAGTCTAAATAAGGAGTGGAAACGAACATTAAATTTTTATTGTGCTTCTTTATAATAGAATCGATCTTAATTATAATATCCTTGACTTTTTTTGGTATAGATCTTCTAATTGTATCATAACTATAGCGTGTAGAATTAAAGTTTTTGTAATGTTGTTTATCTGAGTCTTTTAGTCGAACTTCATTGTTATTCCAAAAACCTCTATTATAAACATCATTCTCTTTAATAAAGTCAAACTTCCCAAAAATCCTATCATTCCAGTCCTTGTGATTTCGAATCGTTGGACTTAACACACTGGGAAACTCACGAACGGAATATAACGACCTTAAATACTTCAGTTTTTTCACACTGTTTTCCAGATTATCAAAAACTTCCAATTGAAAACCTTTGGCCGTAGGCGCATTGAGGTGGTAATTGTTCCCCGGAAACACATCTAGCACAATTAATTTCGGGTTGTAGTCCTCTAAGATCTCATTTATTAAGAACGCGGTGGTTTCAAGATTCTGAGCGCCGCTTCCCAGATTCATACTGTTTAGATGTAACTCTTTATCGATAATTTCCGGATTGAATGCCGTGAATACATGCGAACTTCCGCAGAAAAAAATATCTACTTCATCTGCCTCATAGCGATTCAATTCACGCATTGTTCTATTAAAATGCGTATTGGTAAGGAACAGCCGATCCATGACGCCAAACAAGAGCACCAAAACGATGATCGTGAAAAGTATAGACTTTAAGAGCAGCTGTTTCATGGGCGGTTAAAATTGAAAATAAATAAACTCTGATACTTGATCGTCTCCATAAATACCGAACACTAGCAGGGTAAATACAACCACAATGTATAAGCTCCAGCGCATATAAATAGGTCGGTGCGAAACATAACGTGCCATTGGTATCTTTCTATGGCTAAGTTCAAAGAGTACCAACAGTACAATAAAAACTACTAATAAATAGATTTCTGCTTCAGCCAACCCCATGGTGCCTAGTCCCCCATGGAAGAGTTTCCCATAATTTAGATCAAGACTGTTTTTCAGAATCAGACCTGCCTCTCGCAGACTTTCGGCTCTAAAAAATACCCACGCGACACAAACAATAAAAAAAGTTATTAGTAAGGATCCTAGGGCGTACAACTTACTTAATTTTAGTTTCTGAAAGTTCTTCTTTATATCCTCTCTTTGTTTTGTAAATGCTTTCTCAAGCACGATGATCACTCCGTGTATAGCGCCCCAAATTACAAAGGTGAACGCTGCACCATGCCATAGGCCACTCACTAGGAAAACGATGAATAAGTTGGCATAGGTCTTGTACTTTCCTCCCCGGCTGCCTCCCAATGGTATGTACACATAATCCCGAAACCAGGTAGATAGGGAAATATGCCAGCGACGCCAAAACTCGGTAATGGATTTTGAGAAATACGGACTGTCGAAATTCTTCATGAGATCGAATCCCATGGTGCGTGCGATCCCAATGGCAATATCACTATAACCTGAAAAATCACAATAGATCTGTACTGCAAAAAAGAAAGTAGCCACAACAAGTTGATATCCGTCATAGCTTCCGGGGTCACCATATACTTGATTCACTAAGATCGCTGCACGGTCTGCGATCACCATTTTCTTGAACAGACCGAATGCCATCAACAACAAGCCCGATTTTACATGTTTATAGTTAAAATGATAGGTTTTAAAGAATTGTGGCAGGAGATGCGATGCTCTTTCAATAGGTCCGGCAACCAACTGTGGAAAAAACGCCACGAACGTAAAGAAAGCTAAAGCGTTATGGGTAGGCTCTAATTTGCGCTTGTAAATATCTATGGTGTAGCTAAGCGTTTGAAAGGTGTAGAAGCTAATCCCCACTGGAAGAATGATCTGTAGCGGTGCAACTTCCAACTCTTGGCCAAATAACCTGAATGAATCTACAAAAGATTCAATAAAGAAATTAGCATATTTGAAATAGGCCAACAGACCTATATTTACTGAAATACTGGTCCAAAGTAAAAGTTTACGCTTTGCGCTTCCCGTAGCTTTGTAAAGGTATTTTCCAACGAAAAAATCTACTAGCGAACTAAACGCGATTAAGAACAAGAATCGCCAGTCCCACCAACCGTAGAAAAAATAGCTGGCCGCTAAAAGAAATGTGTTGCGAAGTGTTAGATGTTTTGCGAATGCCCAATACAGCAAAAACACAACCGGGAAGAAGAGCGCAAAATCTAAGGAGTTAAATAGCATAGGTTACTTTTTTGCTAAGTACCATTGATACATCTTTTGAATGCCGTCCTCCAAAGCCACCTTGTGTTTCCACCCTAGCGCATGTAATTTTGAGACATCGGTTAATTTGCGTAACGTGCCATCCGGCTTGGAAGCATTGAATTTGAAATTCCCTTTAAAACCAACTGTTTCTTTAATGATCTCGGCCAATGCCGCTATCGAAATATCTTCTCCGGTTCCAATATTAATATGGGTATTGCGTATTTCTGAAGGATCTTCGATCACATCCTTAAAATCTACTTCTTCCATGATATAAACACAGGCATCCGCCATGTCTTGTGACCATAAGAACTCACGCTTGGGCTTTCCGGAACCCCAGATCTCCACGCTTTCTTTAGAAATACCGAACGTATGTAATATCTTTTCTGCCTCCTGAAAATCAGCAATGCCTAGATCGTTCAAAATGGCGGTTTCGTTATTTTCTGAAAGTAATTTTGCCAAATGTATCTTTCTAATTAAGGCCGGAAGTACGTGTGATTTTTCAAGATCGAAATTATCATTATAGCCATATAAATTGGTTGGCATTACTGAAATAAAATTCGTTCCGTATTGAATGTTATAGCTTTCGCACATCTTGATCCCGGCAATCTTAGCGATCGCATAGGGTTCATTGGTATATTCTAAAACGTCGGTTAGTAAAGAAGATTCCGGCATGGGCTGTGGCGCCTCCTTTGGATAGATGCAAGTGCTTCCCAAAAAAAGCAACTTCTTAACACCATGCCGATAACTTTGATGAATAACATTGTTTTGTATCATCAGGTTCTCATAGATGAAATCGGCCCGGTAGACATTATTCGCAACAATCCCTCCTACTTTGGCTGCTGCCAAAAATACATAATCGGGTTTGTGTTGCTCAAAGAAGTCAGCAACTGCAACTTGATCTGTAAGATCTAATTGTGCATGTGTTCGGGTGAGTATGTTAGTATACCCTCGTGCGTTCAACGCCTTTACTATGGCGCTTCCTACCAATCCTCTGTGTCCGGCTACATAATAGGTTGCATGCTTGTCCATAGGCTTCTATTCGAAATAGTTCATGATCTTATAGCCGCCATCTTTCAAATAACTTTCTTTTCGCATCAATTTCAGGTCTCCGGCCATCATTTCATCGACCAAGCCTTGAAGTTCGTATTGCGGTTTCCAACCCAATTTTTTATAGGCTTTGGTCGCGTCGCCAATTAGAAGATCAACTTCCGTAGGTCTAAAATACTTTTCATCGACAGCAACCACTTCCTTCCCAATTTCAAGTTGGTACGCCGGATCATTACATTTTTTTACGATCCCTTTTTCTTCAATCCCTTCGCCAGTAAATTCAAGTTCCACGCCTATGTGTTGAAAAGCCATTCTCACAAAATCGCGTACAGCTGTAGTCTTCCCGGTGGCGATCACCCAGTCTTCTGCTTCATCTGCTTGCAGGATCATCCACATCATTTTCACATAATCCTTAGCATGCCCCCAATCTCTTTTTGCATCGAGGTTCCCCAAATACATCTTGTCTTGTAGCCCTAAGGCGATGCGTGATGTGGCGCGCGTGATCTTTCGGGTAACGAAGGTTTCTCCTCGAATAGGGGATTCATGGTTGAATAAGATCCCGTTACAGGCAAAGATATTGTAGGCTTCCCTGTAGTTTATGGTCGCCCAATAAGCGTACAATTTTGCAACTGCATAGGGGCTTCGCGGGTAAAAAGGAGTCGTTTCGGTCTGTGGTACTTCTTGTACCTTTCCGTATAATTCAGATGTAGACGCTTGATAAAGTTTCGTCTTCTTTTCCAAGCCAAGAATTCGTATGGCTTCTAATATTCGCAGTGATCCCAAAGCATCTGTATTGGCTGTATATTCAGGCATTTCAAAAGATACCTGTACATGACTCATGGCCGCCAGATTATAGATCTCGTCAGGCTGAACTTCCTGTATAATGCGTATGAGGTTGGTACTATCGGTGAGATCACCATAGTGCAAAAAGAAATTCTGGTTCTCTATGTGTGGATCCTGATAAAGATGATCAATCCTGTCGGTATTAAAAAGCGAAGAGCGCCTTTTAATTCCGTGTACAATATAGTCCTTCTTCAATAGGAATTCGCTTAAATAAGCCCCATCTTGACCGGTTACTCCTGTAATTAATGCTACTTTCTTGCTCAAAATCTTACTGTTTCTATCGGTTGTTAAAAATGTCTGCCCTGTGCGGCAATCGTGCACAAAATTACAATAATTATTGCGTTAGGTTGCGCTTTGTTGGTCTGCAATAAGCTTTTTCAAACTCACTTTCCAATGCGGAAGCATCACATTTCCAACATCTTTTATCCTTTCCTTGCTCAACACACTATAGACGGGCCGTCTTGCCTTTGTTTTAAAGTGATCTGTTCGCTCTAAGTGAATGTCGTTATTTTCGTGTTCTTGGAAGATCATTTCAGCAAAATCGAACCAAGTAGCTTCGCCTTCATTACTCAAGTGATAGTAATCAAAGGGAAGTGTTTTTTCCGCAATGATCTGCAAGCTCACCTCAGCTAACACATTAGCATTGGTAGGCGTCCCACGCTCTCCGGTGGTAATGCTAAGTATCTTTCTCTCTTTCGCCAAACGCAACATCGTGGTATAAAAATTCTTTCCGTATTGAGAATACAACCAGGAGGTCCTAAAAATATAAGCGTCTGCTCCCGATGCTGAAACCGCTTCTTCTCCTTTTTGTTTTGATGCCCCGTAGACATTGATTGGATGTGTAGGATCGGTTTCGGTATAGGGCATCCCTTTGTTTCCGTCAAAAACATAGTCGGTAGAAAAATGCACTAATACCATACGCTGTTCTTTACAGATCGTTGCCAGATGTGCCACGGCTGTATGATTTGTGTGGTATGCCTTCTCCGGTTCTTCCTCGGCTTGATCGACCGCAGTATAGGCAGCGGTATTGATCACTACATCGAATATGTGTGATTCAAAAAATGTTGAAACAGCATCCAGGTCATCCACATCAAATTCCGCTCTGGTAGCGAAGAACAGTTCAAGTTCGGGATATCGGTGTGCCGCATCTGCGATACAGCGTCCCAATTGTCCGTTTGCTCCTGTTACCAGTACCTTTCTCATCGAATCACCTCCTTGAATGTAGGAAGTTGTAAGTCTTTTTCTGAAATGATTAAATCTTCTTTCGGAAGATGCCAATCCAACGATAAGGTTGCGTCATTGTAGATGATACCTCCTTCGGAAGCTTTATCGTAATAATTATCGCACTTATAGGCAAACACCGAAGTTTCAGAAAGTGTTACAAAGCCGTGAGCGAAACCTTTGGGTACAAACAGTTGCTTTCCTTCCGAAGCATTTAAGATCATAGAAAAATGCTTTCCGAAGGTTTTAGAGTCCTTCCGAAGATCTACGACGATATCCAAAACGTTCCCTTGTAAGACCCTCACCAATTTTGCCTGTGCTCCATTCCCTACTTGAAAGTGGAGCCCGCGTAGGACCCCGTATCTTGAGGTGGACTGATTGTCCTGTACAAAATGAACCGAAAGACCCGTGGTTTCATTGAATGTTTGTTGATTGTAGGTTTCCACAAAGTGCCCGCGCTCATCTTTATACACAGGCGGAGTGAGAATAAAACAGTCTTGCAGTGGTGTGTGTTGCAGTTTCAAATCGTATTACAGTTGCATTAAATGTTTGCCGTATCCGCTCTTTAACAAGGGCTTGGCCAATTCAATGAGTTGTTCTTTGGAAATAAAACCCATTTCGTACGCAGCTTCTTCAATAGCACCTATTTTAAGCCCTTGCCGTTCTTCGATCACCTCCACAAATTGTGCAGCTTGCATAAGTGATTCGAAAGTTCCCGTGTCCAACCAAGCAGTTCCTTTGTCCAAAATACTAACGCGCAGTTTCCCACGCTTCAAATACGCGTTGTTCACATCGGTGATCTCGAGTTCGCCTCTTGCACTTGGTTTGATGTTCTCTGCGATTTCAATGACATTATTGTCGTAGAAATAGATGCCCGGCACAGCATAATTGGATTTAGGCTGTTTGGGTTTTTCTTCTATCGATAATGCTTTTCCATTGGTGTCGAAAGCGACCACACCGTAACGTTCGGGGTCGTGAACATGGTATGCATAGATGATCCCGCCGTCGGGATCATTGTTTGCCTGAAGCAGTTCTTTTAATCCCGATCCATAAAAAATATTGTCTCCTAATATGAGCGCTACTTTATCCTTCCCTATAAATTCTTTACCAATAATAAAAGCTTCTGCCAAGCCATTTGGCTGTGGTTGCTCGGCATAGCTGAAGGTACAGCCAAATTTACTTCCGTCTCCAAGCAGTTTTTTGAATAGCGGAAGATCCTCCGGCGTAGAGATGATAAGTATGTCATGGATACCGGCATACATTAGTGTCGACAGCGGGTAATAGATCATGGGTTTGTCGTAGACCGGCATTAATTGCTTGCTCACGGCAAGAGTGATGGGATGTAGGCGGGTTCCGGAGCCACCGGCTAGGATGATTCCCTTCATAGTCTATCTGTGTTTTTTAAGTACCAACGCACTGTCTTCTCAATACCACTTTCAAAATTCTCTTTGGCTTGCCATTTCAGCTCGCTCTCGATCTTCGTTGCGTCAATCGCGTACCGAAAATCATGACCCGGACGGTCAGCTACAAAGCTTATTTGATCTTTATAACTCGTGTCTTTTGGTCTTAGTGTATCCAATAATTCACAAATGGTGTGTGCAATGTAAAGGTTTTCGCGTTCATTCTTCCCACCAATGTTATAGGTTTCCCCCAAACGGCCCTTTTCTAATGCAAGGTGAATGCCAGAACAGTGGTCTTTAACATACAACCAATCCCGAACATTCTTGCCGTCACCGTAAATGGGAATAGGCTCCCCGGCCAATGCCTTCCGAAGGATGGTAGGTATCAATTTCTCCTTATGTTGATGCGGCCCGTAGTTGTTGGAACAATTGGTTGTTATTACAGGAAGGCCGTAGGTATGAAAATAACTACGCACAAGAAAATCTGAAGAAGCCTTGGAGGCACTGTAGGGACTGTTAGGCGCATAGGGTGTTTTTTCGGTGAATTCTCCGGTTTTACCGAGCGTTCCATAGACTTCATCGGTAGAGATGTGTAGGAAACGAGCCTCTCTATAGTGGGCCTTTACCGAATGTGGTCCTTCCATCCAAGCTTTATAGGCGGCCTGCAATAAGGTAAACGTTCCTACGATATTTGTTTGAACAAAGGCTCCGGGGCCCGTTATGGAGTTATCGACGTGAGATTCTGCAGCGAAATGGACGACCTTTGAGAATTGATGCATTTTGAATAATGATTCAACCAAAGTAGCATCACAAATGTCCCCCTTGATAAAATGATAATTAGGATGTTCGGAAATGGCCTCTAAATTCTTCAGATCTCCTGCATAGGTCAGCTTATCCAACACAAAAATGGAATCGGTTGTGTTTTCAAGAACATAATGAACATAATTGGAGCCAATGAAGCCCGCTCCCCCTGTAATTAATACTTTGTTGTTATTCAAAATTAATTTTTAGTTGCGCCTAAATGAATTTTTAACATTTTTGGGCGTTCATTTTTACTGTTTCTCCGCTTCGTTCTCTTCTGCGATTCGCTTCACCTGAACATAGAGGAACCGAATAAATGCTGCTATAAGAAATATGGAAACCAAGAAGAAAGGATATAGGAATTTTAATCTTCCGTCGGTAAATGCACGGACCTTTACAAGGTCTGCATTGCTCAATA
This sequence comes from uncultured Altibacter sp., assembly GCF_963972995.1. Lineage (NCBI taxonomy): Bacteria > Pseudomonadati > Bacteroidota > Flavobacteriia > Flavobacteriales > Flavobacteriaceae > Altibacter > uncultured Altibacter sp. The sequence continues at coordinate 90,525 of NZ_CAXAXI010000005.1, read as the reverse complement.
GCACCACAGAATCTGTACTTTTCAATAATTCTGATTCCAGCATTTCTGTTTCCGTTTGCAACTCTAGCTTTTTATCGAAAACCTTATCTATTTCCATATTTTTCTCAACAACGAATTGTGCCGGGAGGCCTGTAATACTAGGCCGATCCTTGGCAAAGCTCTCAATAACTGCATCTATTTGAGTTAGTGTGCGTTGATTGGCAGCAATCCTGTCCTTTACATTTTCAAAATAAATAGCTCCCATATCGGCAACAAGTTTGTTCGCATTTATATAAGCAATCAATTTATCTACAACGCTGGGAGTGGCCCCCGGACCAGCAATAATTTCAATGCTGTGGTATTTGTATTCTTCGAGAAATGCTTGCGATTCCAGCATTTTTTCCTCTTCTTCTTCAAATGGAACGATATCAACAAATACATCAAGGCTCCTGTTATTTACCTCGTCGTATTTATCGATTAAATTATTAATATTCACGATAGGTGTTGCCACTACTGCGATCAATTCGTTGTGTCCTTTATCAAATCCATGAGATTGTAAAAATAGAGAGTCCTTATCTTTGATCTTTCTATCTAATTTTTCCAGTGCATTATAAGCATAGTTCACGTTATCATTGTTGATTTGAACTATAAGTGTGGATTCTTTATAACTGCGCTTGTTGGCATCCATATAAAATCCCCAAGCTGCACCAAGGACGATGAGCACGACAACAACAATCCAAAATTTCAAAACGAATTGAAACGCCCGAAATAATAAGACCAAGGTCTTTTTAAATGTACTGGAAATAAATTCTAATACCGCCTTTAAATCCAATTCTTCAGACTTGTAATTCTCGTTATTCATAGTGATTAGTTTTTACTTAAAATTTGTTTTAAAATCTTGTCGGTTATTAAATAGGTGGGTTTCACTCCTGTAGTGCCCAACCCTCCTGAAGCTAGTGTGCTTCCCGTTTCCAGTGGATTATCGGAAGCATAATACGCATAGCGTACCGCAACATTGGCGTTAATACTGCTTCGTATTTTGGAGGCCGCCTGTATCGCTTTTTGATAGTGTGCTCCTTCCATTTCCAACCCAATAACATTCCAGGTGGAGGTATGGAAAAACTTTAAAATATCTCTGTTCTGAAGGGAGGTGCCCAATACAGTGATCATAGCACCCGTACAAACATGGACATTGTCATCTTCGAACATGGATTTCTTTAACTTGTTTTTAAACGGATAATTGTCTGCTGTACCTTCAAATACGTGAGCCGAAGGGATCATAATGTCTCCTTTTCCACCTTCTAAGATTCCTGCTTTTCCCATAATCGATATGGAAGCCACGTTCAAGAAATAGCGGGTCTTGTTCTTTTCGTAAGGTTTTAAAAGTTCATCCATACTTTCATATGCCTGTTCTCCAAATGCATAGTCCATTACAATTAGTACAGGTTGAGATTCTGCCGAAGCACCTGTGTTTCCGGGTAATTGCGAAGTATCGACGATCTGGACGTCAATATTAGTCCCGCTTGTATCTTCTATAAATATCATCCCGTTTTGCAGTGCGGTCTTCGTCACTTTTTCACGTAATTTTACATTGGTGCTCTTACTTAGAGATTCAAATATTTCTAAAGGTTGCTTTTTCTTAAGTTCTGAAGCCAATGCGATGGGTGCGTAAAGACTGTTCATTACGCTATGCATATTTGCACTAATAATGTGAAGGGGTCGTGAGAGTAATCCTTTTTCATCTAAGGCTCGTTTTATGTCCAACGCCCAACGCTCGCCATGGATATGATGCCCCAAACGCTCCCGAAGCACCGGGCTGAAGGTTATAATTCGCTTATTGTCGTCAATAACCTCTTCAATGGCGTATTTTCCTAAGTAATAGATAATGCGCAAGAATCTGTTCTCGTCTTCAGCAGCGGCAAATTTTGGGTATATCTCGTTCACTTCTTCAAAGGTCCTTCCTAAAAAATTTGCCGTGTGCGTAAGGGCGATCTCCTTATCGTTCTGACTTAACGCTCCCTTTTTAAGAATGGCCTCTTCCAGTTTTCTCCAATCCCGTATCACTTCACCCTTATCGTTGATAAGCACTTGTTTCATGATCTTATGGGATTCTATATAAAGGAATGTTAGGTGTGTAAGAATGTCATAGATTTCAGATCGTCCGCGTGTGATCTCAATATTCATCTGCTCTTCATCGATCCGATAGCAATTTCTGCGTCGTTTGGCGGGTATGATCGCCTTAAAATGTGATTTCTTATACCCTTCATCGCTTGTTAGGTTCACGAACCGGCATTCTTCAATACCGTACGGCAAACGGTCCATGACGTACAACAATCCTTGAAGTTCTATTTTCTCTTCGGCTATCGATCCATAGATCTCGGGACGGAGAATAAGCAACGCTTCGCGTAAGGTTTCTCCTGAAACACCCATGGGTTTATAATACCCTTGATTAAACAGGTGCCGCATGGTAATATACATGCGCTCTATCGCGCCGGAACTCTCTTGGGCTCTTGTTCGAGTATGGGTATTCAACGTTTTCATGTCGCTGCAAATATAAACTAATTTTGCCCTTGCATCTTAACAAGTTCGTTTGCTATCTTCCGATCATTGGACAATCGAGGTGTTTTATTCTGACCGCCCAATTTTCCTTGTGATTTCATATATTTCGTAAAGCTGTTCTTTGACAAAGTTGTTATTTTTAATGGCTGAAGGACACTCCCTTGTATCAAATCTTCGTAATAGCTGTTTTGTGTCTGCATGAAAACATCTAAAGCGGCTGCAACTTTCTGAAGCTCTTTTGGTGGTTCATCGAACTCTACGAGCCATTCGTGATAGGGTAATTCTCCTGTTTCGGGTGCAATTTGCGGGGCCACGGTAAATTCAGAAATAGAAAAACCAAATTGATCTATAGCCAAATTCATTGCTTCTTCCACCTCTTTACCAATAACATGCTCTCCAAAGGCCGAAATAAAGTGCTTGATACGCCCTGAAACGATGATCCTATAGGGCATAAGCGAGGTAAATTGTATTGTGTCTCCTACATTATAGGCCCATAATCCGGCATTGGTAGAGACGATCAAGACATAATTGATTCCTAGCTTTACATCTTTTACCGTAAGGCGTGGAGGGTCGTTATCAAAAAACCGCTCAGCTTCAATAAATTCGTAAAAGATGCCCGAGTCAAGTAGCAGCAGCATACCCTTTTGAGATTGTGTGTCTTGAAATGCAAAGAAGCCTTCACTGGCCGGAAACAGTTCTATACTGTCTACACTGCGCCCAATTAAACTTTCAAATTTTGCGCGATACGGCTCGTAATTCACACCTCCGTAGATGAATAACTGAAAGTTTTTAAAGAGGTCTCCTACTTTCTTATTTGTTGCTAATTGAAGACGCTCAAAGTACATTTGTACCCACGAAGGTATCCCGCTTATCACCGTCATGTTCTCATTTTTGGTCTCCGCTACGATCGCGTCCACTTTCTCTTCCCAATCCTCAATACAGTTAGTCTTAAAGCTTGGAAGCCGGTTCTTTTGAAGGTACCCGGGCACGTAATGTGCCGCTATGCCCGAAAGTCTTCCTAATTTTATACCGTTCTGTTCTTTTAGCTTGGGACTTCCCTGTAAGAATATCATCTTCCCGTTCACAAAATCGGCGTTTCCGGTTTCATGGATATAACATAAGATGGCGTTTCGAGCAGCGTCTATGTGATGAGGTACCGATGCTTTGGTGAGTGGAATGTATTTAGCGCCGCTCGTGGTTCCGGAGGTTTTAGCAAAGTATAGCGGTTTCCCGGGCCACAGGATATCGGGCTCCCCTTGCACCACCCTGTCGATATAGGGGGTGAGATCTTCATAATCCCTAATGGGAACTTTCTTCGCAAAACTCTCGAAGCTTGTAATCTTCTCAAAATCATGATCTTTTCCAAAAACGGTATCCTTGGCATTGGTTATTAATTGTTCAAAGACCTTTTGTTGGGTTTCTACAGGCCGATTGGACCATTTACGGATCCGGCGAGCCACATAGTGAGCAAATAATTTAGCAGCAAAGGATTTTAACGACATAATTGATCAATCAAAATCTATGAAATTCGTAGGGTTGATAGGATAACCGTCACTCCACAGTTCAAAATGAAGATGAGGACCTGTAGAAAATTCTCCGGTGTTCCCTACAATAGCTATTACTTCTCCTGCTTTTACAAGTTCTCCTTGTTCTTTATTTAGAGAAGCATTGTGTTTATATACTGAGATCAGATTATTGGAGTGCTCCAGAATAATAACATAGCCTGTTTCTGCGGTCCAGCTGGCAAAAATTACGGTCCCGTCTGCGGTTGCTTTTACGGGAGCGTCCTTTACCGTAACTATATCCACTGCAAAATGTTTCTTTTTAGGGTCATATCCTTCAGAAATAGAGCCCTTGGCAGGTGCAAAGAGCGCAAAACGCTTTTCGGCTCCGGCTACCAACGGGTTGTATTTATCTTCCTGAATTACCTTCTCGCGAAGTAAAGAATCCTCGCGTGATGCAGACAGCTTTATTTTAGAAAAATCCTGATTTGCCGCTTCAATGATGGAATCCTTGTTAAATTCGACTGTTTTAACGTCTCCTGTGAGTACTTTTCGTATAGAAGCAAGGTATTGTTCATTTACATTGATAACTTGCTGTAGGGAATCTGTTTTGAAGGTTAAATCGGTGGCGCGCTTCTTCAAAGATGTTGAAGAATACCCCGGAATGTATTCTCGCAGGGGCGTAAATGCAATAATAACCGTCGTAATAGTAATTAAGAACACAGCAAAGATCGTACTAAATACAAAGACATTCAGGCGATTCAATTTAAATGAGAAGCGTTCTTCAAAAGTATCTTCATTAAGCACCACCAAACGGTACTTATGCAATAACTTCTTTTTAATCTTTCTAGCGCGTTGCTCTTTTTTTGCCATTGCCTATGCTTCTTGATGCAAATATAAAATAAAGTCCTGCGTCCCCATGCTAAACTTAGACTGAAAACGTTATATCTAAGTAATTCTTGTTACATTTGCCTTATAAATTTTTTAGAAATGAATGCATTAGTACTCCCTTTAGCCATTGGCCCCTGGCAAATCGCCTTAATCGTCGTGATCGTGTTATTGTTGTTTGGAGGACGTAAAATCCCCGAATTAATGCGCGGATTGGGAAGCGGAATCAAAGAATTTAAAGACGCTTCTAAAGAAGACAGTGATGATAAAAAGATAGACGAAAAGAAGTAATTTTCTTGTCGATTCTTGTATACAAAAAAGCCTGCTCGTTGTGATGAGCAGGCTTTTTTGTAGGTATCACTTTATCTTAGCAGACCTCAATATGGCTTCCAGCTCGAACTGAAGATCTCTTTTTGTTTCAGAAGGGGCATAAGTGAAGCCTTCCAAGATAAGATAACGGTCGTTGGCCTCATCCCGAATGGCGTAATTTAAGAAGGGCCCGGCCATGTATTGATCTTTCACCTCCCAAGTCCCCTTGGTTTCATAGGCAAACTTTCCATCAATCTCACTATTGAATAAATAAGGCGCATACGCTTCCTCCGTAATAAATCGCCCCTCGTCCTCTACCGGTAAATAACCCGCGCCTATGGAATCCCGAATTTTAATGATGTCGCTTACAACAGAATCCTTCCCAATAAGAGCCATGGGAACTTCATATACAATTATATTTGTGGTTCCCGACTTCAAGTCTTTACGGAACCAATAGAAATCATCGCTAGCAAGGGCCGTTCGATAGGCCGACGGCATTTTAAGAGTAACGCGCAATCGATCTTGCAGCGAATCCAATTGCTTTAATGAGACATTGATGCGTCTTTGTTTTTCGGTGATCTCAGATGTTTTAAAAGCCTCTAAGATCTTATCTTTATTCTCGGTAATAAGTCCTGCCAAACGTTGCGGTGACTTTGCAGTTACAAAAACTCCTGTTTGTGGCTTGGCGTAGGGATCTTCTTTTACGGTAACCTCCTCAGCAGCACCTAGAGTCACATGTAAGAAGATTCGGTTCTTACGCGCAAATCCTGTGTATGTAGCAGGCGGCATTTGGTTGATGGAATACAAAGGCTCTTCCTGAGGCAACCCGTCTGTGGGCGCTGCTAAGAAATCCCTAATCACCTCACCTACATCTCCATTCCATAGATCATTTTCGATGATCACTTGGAGCGAATTGATATTTCCTAACGATTTAGGCAAAAAAGAGGTGTCCTTCTTGCCGTTATTATTGCATGCGAGCAGTATAAACGCAAAAAGCACTCCTAGAGATAACGATTTCATTGTAATTGGTTTTGAAGGGAACTATCCTTGAGAAACCCTTAGCTTCATTCCCGGTTTTAGTTTTGTACCACTAATATCGTTCCATTTTTTTATATTCTGAACGGTTACGCCGGGAAATTTTTGTGAAATACTCCATAAAGAGTCTCCACTGCGCACCGTGTACATCTCAACTTCTCCTTTTACCGAAGCTTTTGTCTGCGTGACGCTTCCGGAAGAGGCTGTCTTTCTTGTATGGATGGTAAGTCGTTGTCCTACTTTTAAGCGGTTGCTTCGCAGCCCGTTCCAGCGCTTGATCTGACTCACCGTCACGCCATATTTTTCGGCAATCCTGCCCAAATAATCTCCACTGCGTACCCGGTACTGAACACTGCTTGATTCTTCAAAGAATTCAGGTAGCGGTTTTTCTCGATCATTGAATTCCTTTTCCGCAAAAGCATAGACAGCATCTTCATTAGCCACGAATTTCCCAACAGCATCCAACGGCAATCGCAACACATAATTTTCATCTTCAACGAAAGGGATAATATCCAATTTATACGATGGATTCAAGAACTGAAGTTCCTCCAGATCTACATTTGTGATCTTAGCCACCTGTTCTAGGGTGATCATTCGTTTTACATGAAGCGTATCAGTAGCAACGTACGGAATGGCCGGACCTTCACTGGTGAAGCCGTGTTCCTTGGCATACTCGAATATATACATGGTAGCTAAGAATGCCGGAAGATATCCCGCTGTTTCACGGGGTAAATGATGACGAATGTTCCAATAATTGGTGTAGCCGCCGGCACGACGCAGGGCCTTTGCCACATTCCCGGGACCGGAATTATATGCTGCAAGGGCAAGATCCCAGTCGCCAAGGCTGTTGTAGAGGCTTTTCAAATATTGGCTTGCCGCCTCTGTTGCCAAAAGCGGATCGGATCTTTCGTCTACATAAGAGCTTACTTCTAATCCGTATATTTTCCCGGTATTGTACATGAATTGCCACAGCCCTGTGGCGCCAACCCTCGATTTTGCCCTTGGGTTTAAGGCAGATTCGACAATAGCAAGATATTTCAATTCCAAGGGAAGATTATGCTTGTCCAATGTCTCTTCGAACATAGGGAAATAGTAATCGCTTAGTGCCATAAGTCTTCCCATCGTTCTTCTGCGATTTTTCAGATAGTGTTTGATAACACTTTCAAGAGACGGATTGTATTCTACGTTAAAAGGTGTTCGGTCATTCAGTTTTGCCAGACGTTCTTTCAGGAGCTCGGTTGGTAATTCTTCATATTCAACGGCTTCGTAAGATTGATTGGTAACGGTTCCGTAGACATCTTCGAACAACTCAGACTTGTAAAGTTCCTGAAGCCATAAGCTGTCTACTTTTCGGGCACGTTTAAGATCTTCCAAAGCGAATACTAGCGTATCCTTGGTCTTGGTAGCCACAACGGTAGTTGGCAATTCATTTGAAATTTGTTGCACCGTTATGGAATCAACAATTTGAATCTTCTTAGTTTTCAAAGAAGACGTTGTATTTTTTTCTTGGCCATACAGTATACCGACCAACAAAAACAACACAAAGGGGATGAATGTTTGTTTCATAGTGAAAATAACGTAGGTTCTTGGGCAAAATTTTGCTAAAATTAATGAAATGAGGTTACTAGGCAAATTTTTAACACTCCAAACCTACTCTTGAATTGCTTTTATTCCCGGTAATTCCTTGCCTTCCAACATCTCCAGCATTGCTCCGCCACCGGTGGACACATAACTCACCTTATCACTAAAATTAAATTTTTTCACTGCAGCTACGGAATCTCCGCCTCCAACTAAAGAAAATGCCCCGTTCTTAGTAGCATCAGCTATGGCTTCTCCAAGTGCAATGGTTCCTTGAGCAAAAGGTTCCATCTCAAAAACGCCCACCGGGCCATTCCATAGGATGGTTCTGGATTGTGCGATAATTTCAGCGAACAAATCGTTGGTCTTAGGCCCTGTATCCAAGCCCATCCAGCCTTGTGGAATATCATTGACCGGGTCGATCTCCGTGCTTGCAAATTCTGAAAAACTATCGGCGACTACAGCATCTACCGGTAAATGTACCTGTACTTTTTTCTTTTTGGCTGCCTGTAATATCTCCAAGGCCAATTTTTGCTTGTCTTCTTCTACCAGAGAACTTCCAACGCTGCCTCCTTGCGCCTTGATAAAGGTAAACGCCATGCCGCCGCCAATAATTAAATGATCAATGGTATCTAAAATGCTTTCAATGATCGTGATCTTAGAGGAAACCTTAGCGCCGCCAATAATCGCCGTCACAGGGGACTCTCCATGCGCTAAGACTCTCTGTACGTTCTCTATTTCTGAAGCAAGCAACAACCCGAAGCATTTGTGCTTCGGAAAAAAATCGGCAATAATCGCTGTAGAAGCATGGGCTCTGTGCGCTGTTCCGAAGGCATCGTTTACATAGATATCTCCCCATTGCGATAATTTTTTCGCAAAAGCCCTATCTCCTTTTGTTTCTTCCTCATAATACCGAAGGTTCTCCAAAAGCAGGATCTCTCCGGGTTTGACGGCACTCACAGCTTCAGCTACCCTAGGGCCTATGCAATCTGACACGAACGTAACCGTCACACCTAAAATATCGGAGGCGCTTTTTACAATATGTTGTAATGAAAATTCGGCTTCTTTGTTCTTAGGTCTTCCCAAATGCGACATAAGGATACAACTTCCGCCATCCTCGAGTATCTTGATAATGGTGGGTTTTGCAGCCTCAATTCGAGTGGCATCGGTCACTTCAAGGTCGTCATTGAGCGGAACGTTGAAATCTACCCGAATAAGGGCCTTTTTATTCTTAAAATCGAAGTCATTTACTGTTTTCATAGGCACAATGTTCAACTGCAAATATACAGTTTTGCAAGGTCTTATCTACTAGTAAAATTTGTGTAGTTTTGTGCATGGATTTTTCCGAAATAATTGGTCAAAAGCACCTGCAGTCCCATCTTATCAAAACCGTTGACAATGGGCGGGTTCCTCATGCTCAATTGTTTGTTGGTAACAGCGGAAGCGGTCTTTTACCTATGGCTATTGCGTATGCGCAATACTTACTTTGCCAGAGCCACGAGCCCAATAGTACAGCGCAGTTGCATTGTAAGCAGAAAATAGCCAAGTTGGCACATCCCGATCTGCATTTTGTGTACCCCGTAAATACGAACGATGTCGTAAAGAAGAATCCTGTATCCTCTCTTTTTTCTGAAGAATGGCGGGCTTTTGTTCTTTCAAACCCGTATGCATCACTATTCGATTGGTTCCAAACTTTGGGAATTGAGAACAAACAAGGAAATATCAATGTGCGGGAGGCCGAAGAGATTGCCAAGCGGCTTTCACTGAAAGCCTATGAGGGAGGCTATAAGGTCATGATTATTTGGATGGCCGATAAAATGAATACCGAATGTGCTAACAAAATATTGAAGTTGGTGGAAGAACCCCCTGAAAGAACGGTGCTTTTACTCCTTACCGAACAGGAAGAACAGATCTTGGCAACTATTAGGTCCCGCTGCCAACGGCTTCATTTCCCCCTCCTTCCCGAAGAACAAATAGCAAAAGCTTTGCAGGCCAAACACGCCGTACCGGAAAAAGTTGCGAAGAAAGTCAGCCGCCAAGCACATGGTGATTTTAATAAAGCACTGCACTTGTACCAACAGGATGGGGACGACAAAGTCTTTGAAGCGTGGTTCGTCCAGTGGGTGCGCACAGCATTTAAGGCTAAAGGGAATAAGGCGGTCATTCACAGTTTATTGCTGTGGAGCGATTCCATAGCTTCGGAAGGTAGAGAAACCCAAAAAAAATTCTTGTTATTCTGTATGGAACTGTTTCGGCAAGCGATGTTGCAAAATTACAAAGCAGATAGCCTTATCTTTTTTGAAGCGCAAGATTCAGTCTTTTCTATTGAAAAGTTTGCTCCTTTCATTCACCAAAATAATATTTATGAGATTACGAAAGCATTAGAAGATGCGATCTACCATGTAGAGCGAAACGGAAATGCAAAAATTATTTTTACAGATCTCTCTATGCAACTTACCCGCCTTATTCACGCTTCTGAGAAAGTATAGACATTTCTTATTTTTGCTGTGATTTAAATAATTTCCTCTTATCGTTTTTTACAGCCTTTTAATGCAATTCCTCGGCTTTTCTATTGCATACGCATAAGATGGCTTGGCAACCGCGCAAAACACGCTTAAAAAGGCTTAAAATGCCTATTTGGACTTTTGATAGCAGTAAATAAGAGAAGAGTATTCCTTTGTCCTCCAAGCTTCGATATTAGAGCGCAATCCAATAAAGAAAGATCGTATTAAAAAGAACACATCAGATCTTTTATATTTTTCAGAAAGCAGACTCACGTAAAAGGAATCAAAAAGCATGGGTCTCACATTTTTCAACTTCATTTTTTCCGAGAATAGCATTTTCATTGCGTCTCTGGAAAAATGCCACAAATGTCTGGGTGTATCATAAGCAGCCCAAAAGGACCCGTAATATTTTGCGTCGTACGATCTATAGTTAGGAACTGCAATAATTAAATAGCCTCCCGGAGCTACTAAAGATTCAATTTTGGTGACCGTCGTTTCCAAATCCGGTAGATGTTCCAAAACATGCCAAAGTGTTACAACGTCAAATTGCTTTTCGGTAACTGCCTCTAAGTTCTTTAACAGTTCAATATCCTTCTTTTGCGACAACGCTCTTGCTGTTTCATTTGGCTCCACACCGGTTACACTCCATCCTTTATCTTTAGCTGCCTTTAAGAAATCGCCGGTGCCTGCACCGATATCGAGAACATGGCCTTTATTTTCCTGAATCGAGCAAATTAAGCTTACTTTTTTTCGAAGTGCATATTTCTTTACAATTTGATACACTCGATCAAGCCAACTTGAGTGACTATCGGTATGCGATATATACTCGGCACTGTCATAATATTTTGTAAGCTCCGATTCATTTGGTTGCGGATGCGTATAAAGGAGTTGGCGTTGTGTGTCGAGGCGAAGCTCAAAAGATTCTCCCGTAACAAGGTAATCTTTGGTTTTTATAAATACAGCCGTTTCTTCTTTTTTAGAACTCATAAAGTAGAGTGTTCCACGTGAAACATCCTATCTAACGCCCCATATAAACAAGCATTACCGAAATATCATTGGGAGAGACTCCGCTAATTCGGCTTGCTTGTGAGACAGTAGTCGGTTTAATTTGTGTTAATTTTTCTCTGGCTTCGTATGACAACGATTTAAGGCGGGAATAGTCAAAATTATCCGGAATCTTAATACCCTCCAACCGGTTTAATTTATCAGCATTGTTCTTTTCCTTTTCTATATATCCTGCGTATTTCACTTGAATCTCGGTTTGTTGAAGTACTTCGTGATCCAAGTTATTTTCTGCCATATACTGCGCTACTTCGTCAATCGTACGCATATCTTCCATAGTGATATTAGGCCTAGAAAAAAGCTTGAACATTTTGTCACTTTGCGAAACCAAGGCAGAATCTCTAGCTTCCAAAATTGGATTTATGACTTCGGGCGTGACACTGGTATCCTTAAAGAACTGCACAAACGCTTTGGAACGATCTTTCTTATCTTCCATTTTACGCATCCTTTCTTTTGTGGCTAATCCTATCTCAAAAGATTTCGGCGTAAGTCGAAAATCAGCATTGTCCTGACGTAATAGCGTCCTGTATTCTGCCCGTGAGGTGAACATTCTATACGGTTCTTCTGTTCCTTTAGTAATGAGATCGTCTACTAAAACGCCAATATAGGCTTCGTTTCTTTTCAGAATAAAAGGGTCGCGCTCCTGCACTTGTAAGGCAGCATTGATCCCTGCCATAAGTCCTTGTGAGGCGGCTTCCTCATAGCCTGTTGTACCATTTATCTGTCCGGCAAAATACAAACCGGAAACAATCTTCGTTTCCAAAGTATGCTTTAATTGTGTTGGCGGAAAGTAGTCGTATTCTATAGCATATCCGGGCCGGAAGAACTTCACTTGTTCAAACCCGGCAACTTCACGTAAGGCTTTAAATTGTACATCTTCCGGTAATGAAGTAGAAAAACCATTGACGTAATACTCCACCGTATCCCAGCCTTCCGGCTCCACAAAAATCTGATGCCGGTCCTTGTCGGCAAAACGGTTAATCTTATCCTCAATGGACGGACAGTATCGCGGTCCAATGCTTTGAATTGCGCCATTGAACATTGGAGAACGATCAAAACCCTCCTGTAACAATTCGTGTACACGAGTACTTGTATATGTCATGTGGCAAGGCCGTTGCTCCTTTAAGGGCTTCGTAATATCTAAATAAGAAAACTTTTCAGGGTCGTCATCGCCGGGCTGAATGATCATTTTGGAAAAATCCAGAGATCTTCCGTCCACGCGTGGCGGGGTTCCTGTCTTCATTCTCCCGGCATCAAAACCGAGATCAACGAGATCCTTGGTAATTCCTGTGGCTGCACGTTCACCGGCCCTACCGCCTCCAAACTGCTTTTCACCAATATGAATAAGACCATTTAAAAAAGTACCATTTGTAAGCACGACCGTCTTTCCCTTAACTTCAAGACCCAACGAGGTTCTTACCCCAATTATACGCCCGTTATCCACTAAAATTCCGGAAACCATCTCTTGGTAAAAATCCAGATTTTTTGTTTGTTCCAACATGGTACGCCAGGTTTCGGCAAAGCGCATCCGATCACTTTGCACTCTGGGACTCCACATCGCAGGACCTTTGCTCTTATTTAGCATTTTAAACTGAATGGCAGTCTTGTCAGATACTATACCACTATAACCGCCCAGCGCATCGATCTCACGAACGATCTGTCCCTTGGCTATTCCGCCCATAGCAGGATTGCAGGACATTTGTGCAATATTTTGAAGATTCATGGTGATAAGCAGAGTGCTTGACCCCATGTTCGCAGCCGCAGCCGCCGCTTCAGAACCTGCGTGTCCTCCGCCAACTACTATAACGTCATACTCCTTCTCAAACATATTTCTTATACTGTTCCACGTGGAACATTTCGGTTTACTATCTTATTAAATTTTCGGGCTGCAAATATACTGTAAATTCCTTAGAATCAACACGTTAAAATTATAAAAACTTGATTATCAAGCAGCTATAGAAAGGTTCTGGACGCTAATGCTTTCGTTTCCCGGCTTCGCATCTCATGCTGTTGCTGTTTTGTCTTGTCCTTATACCCGCAAAAATGCAGTATGCCATGTATCATCACTCTGTGAAGCTCGTCTTCAAAACTATCGGAATATAGAATGGCGTTCTCCTTTACTCGTTCTATCGAGATGTAGATCTCACCGTGCAATTGTTTTCCCAAACTATAGTCGAAACTAATAATGTCTGTTAGTGTATCGTGATCCAAATATTCAAGATTGAGGCTCAGCAAAAACGCATCATCACAAAAAACAAAAGAAATATCTCCTTCTTCGCATCCTTCGGAAATAATCTCCTGCGAGATCCATTGCTGTACCTCTTTAGATTGCGCAATATTGAAATCAGTTTCAGAAAAAAAATCAATCATCTTTTGACTTAAAATACAGCTGAACTTTTTCTTTATACTCCTGACGCAAAGGGAGCGACTCTCTATTCAGAATTTCTGCAGCATTAAAATATTTCTTCACCTCATCCGGATTCAATCGAAGCGTGTTCTCAAAATTATTCCTATTGGTACGAGATTCGCGGCGTGACTCCTGACCCTGTTCAAAATCTGCTTTATCGAGTTTCAGCAGTTCATATTTTAAGTTCAGCATTTTTTCTAGCGTTCGTTGATTGAATCCTTTATCCAAAAGCTGCTGTTCTATATCCTCCATCTTACGAAGCAATTCTCCGCCTTTTCCATTAAGTCCTTCCTTGCTAAGTTTATCTTGAAGCTGTTGCCGGAGTAATTGTTGTTGTTTATAGATCTCGTAGAGCTCACCATTCATATCTTCACTGTTCCCTTCTCCATCACCATTCCTACCATTACTTTTGCCTTCTTTTCCATCCTTTCCATCACCATTCCCTTCACCATCTCCTTCACCTTGACCATCCCCTTCTCCCTGTCCTTGTCCTTCTCCCTCACCTTCACCTTGGCCTTGACCTTCCTTACCCTTTTGCATACCTTCCTTCATTTTATCTCCTAAGCTCTCTTGCTTCTGAATAATGTCCGGTAGTTGAAATCCGCGGCCCTGACCTTCTCCTTCTCCTTGACCTTGACCTTGACCAGTGCCAGAACCTTGCATTTGCATGGCATTCTGCATTGAATTAAGCAGTTCGCTTAACAATATTGCGAGTTCATTGGCTCCGGTAACTGTATACTGCTGACTGGCCAATCCCTGTCGCATCTCGTTCTCAGCAAGCCTTTCCATAGCCTTATCCATATTGTATTGGACCTCAGTGAGCGATTCGTTGATCGCATTGCTAATCATAGGTTGTCGCAATGAAAGGCTAAACAAGCTGTCGTCAATATGCTGGAAATTCTGTTTTAGATCGTTCTGAATCGTGAGTTTCTTTCCGAAGACAGGATTGCCGTAATCTGTAACTTTGAAGTCCTCCATTAAATTCTCCTGCTCAAAAGAGAAAACCACCAAATTATCCAAGATCTGCCGAAGCATTTCCACATCTTCCTGAATGGTTTCCATCTGCCCTGACTGCATTTGCATTTGCATCTGCTGCCCCATTTGTTTCATCTTCTTCCCTGCCTTTTTCTGATTTTCTGAAGCGCCCTTCTTGTCTTGCTGTTGTAGTTTATCTGAAGCCTTTTGCTGCTCCTCATCTACCTGCTTCTCTCCGGATTTATCTTGCGGAATATCCATAGGCTTCTTTAAAGCCTCGTTCTCCTTTTTAAGGGCGTCCATCTCCTTCTTATAAGCCTCGAACTTTTCATTGAGTTCCTCTTGCTTCTCTTGGGTGTTCTTATCTTCGGGAGCATCTGCTAATTTTTCCTGTTCCTCCCCTAGCTTATAGAGTTCTTCTGCCAGCTTCTCTGCCTTCTTGGTAACATAATAACGCTTGGTCAATTCCAACAGTTGTTCCAAGTTCTTCTCTTGATTCTTGTTTTGCTTGGCTAATTTTTCAAGTTTTTCTGTGAGGTCTTCCTTTCTAATTTTGTCTTGAAGTCGCTCCAGTTCTTCCAGCAGCTTCTCATTTTCCTCCAGTCGTTCTTCGTTCTCTTCCAATCGTTCCTTCAATTGTTCTTTAAATGCATCCTTTTCTTCATTCTCCGGCTGAAAATTCTCCAAGTTCTCTTTTAGTTCTTTGGAGAAATTCTTCATCATCTGCTCTTGCTGTTTTTGTTTCTTTATAAAGTTCTCTAGCTTCTTTTTGTCATTCCAGTTGAGTTCGTTCTTCTCTTTTTGTGTTTTTGAGATATCTTCCAGCTTCTTCTCCTGATCTTTGAGCTCTTCTAACGACTTATCCAAACCTTTAATGGAATTCTCCTGATTTTTCAATTGTTCATTCTCCAGCTCATCTTTTGTAAGCTTTCGATACGAATACACCCCCGACTTGCTTGATTTAAAATTGTGAATGGCATCATTATCAAACACTTCAAAATAATATTCGTACGCCACGCCCTCGGTTAGCGATAATGAACCCGGGAATACGTGTGCAAATTGTTCGAAGTTTGATCTATTTAAAGGCAAATCCCTTGTTTTCTTAAGTTCTTCTTCGCCTTCGGGATAATAGACAATTCTAAGTTTTGTGAGTCCGTAGTCATCACTTACTCTTCCCAAAAAGAAGAATTGCTGCATATCTGTACTATCCTGTTTAGACTGCACAGTGATCTCTGGATATTCGTCCTTTATTACCCCTAGGGTAAAAGCAAGATTCTCGTAATTCTTAAGTTGGTTGTTGGAGGTAGTGATCGCGTAATCAAGTTTTGAAAATACCCCTCTATTGTATGAAAATTGTTCATTCTTTCCTTCAAAAGCATAGATTGTATCTTGGGTTTGAAGGTGCACAGCGTTTGTGTGTTGTGTTGCCACATTCCACGTAACACGTGTGCCTTCGGGAATTGTGGCATTTCCGGTGCTTTTCACTATCTCATCCCGCTTTCCGGTATAAGCCGGGTAGTCCAGAACCATTTCAAACCCTGTGAGCGAAGGTGTTTTCACCACAGCTAACGTGTATTCTCTTGAAGTGACCGAATTTGCCGAGAGTGTAAAATCTATTGCTTCGGAAGGTTGTATGAATGTATATTCAAAATGGCCGGGTGCTGTTTGTTGCAGGTAATACGTCTCATTATTATAGGCAATACTGGCGTTTTCCGGCACAAGCGTCCCTTGCGCGCGCACTTTTAAAGTAAATTGCTTATTTTCAATGGCTTGCAGGGTATCATTCAGAATAAAAAAAGAAAATGGAGCCGGCGGCTCATAGGCAGTATCGTAATTGACAACCCGTTTATAGCTATTGGAAAAAAGACCTTCTTCTCCTAGTAGAGACACCAAAACAAAAATAAGCACCGGAATGGCAGCGTACTTCAAATACGTTACATTCTTTTTAAAGTTAACGGCTCCCACAAAAGGAATGGGTTGCAGTGCACTTGCTTTTTGGTCAATGCTGGCGGCAAGCAATTCACTCTCTCGAATGTTTCGGTTGAGTTGAATAACGTTGAGAAGCTTATCGTTCACTTGCGGAAAATAACTCCCAATAATTTTAGACGCTTCTTCATGTGATATCCCCTGTTGCAACCGAAACAGTTTTGCCAACGGAAAGGCAATAAACCTTATAAACAAGCCAATTTCAACGGCCACAAAAGTCCAAAACAATACGGTACGCCCGTTAGGACTCAACCACAAGAAATATTCAACCAGCAGGGTAATCAAAAAATACAAAACGCCTATAGCGAAAAAAAGGATGCTCCCTTTGATCAACTCATTGGTGTAGTATTTTTTAATAAATTGTTCCAGCTTTTGCTGAATAATGCTGAATGAACTCATTCGATGGGTTTATAGTATCAGAACTTCGAAAGTACAATATTATTTTGTATCAAAAATAGCTCCAAATTACCCCAATTCCTGAAGGATCTGAAATAACTTTTTACCGCTCTGCTCTATTTAGACCTTTTTTCCAGGCCTTTATACATTATCCGCATCCTTCAGTCTGCAAGAAAACCTAGACAAGAAGGATGCTTTCCATGGTTGTTCTCTTACAGAATTAGTACCTTTGTGCCCTTAATTGTAGTAACCTAAAAAAGATCCCGCAACTGCGGAAAATACCTATGACCCAAAAAGTTCGCGTACGTTTTGCTCCCAGTCCTACCGGTCCGCTTCACATTGGAGGCGTTCGGACCGCTTTGTTCAATTATCTTTTTGCCAAAAAACACGGAGGAGATTTTCTACTTCGTATTGAAGATACAGATCAATCCCGCTACGTAGAAGGTGCTGAAGCATATATCACGGAAGCTCTAGAGTGGTTGCAGATCCCTTATGACGAAGGGCCGGGTAAGGAAGCTGGTTACGGTCCTTACCGTCAAAGCGAACGAAAATATCTCTATAAACAATACGCCGATGCCCTTATTGAGTCCGGTGATGCCTATTATGCATTCGATACCGCCGAGGCTTTGGATGCGCATCGGGCAGCACATGAAGCAGAAGGAAAAACGTTTATCTACAATTGGCATAATAGGACAAAACTCAATAATTCTTTGTCTCTTTCTGAAGCGGAGGTCCAATCAAAATTGAACGCCGGCGAACCCTATGTTATTCGCTTTAAGTCCCCCGAGAATGAACTACTTCACTTACAAGACAGCATTCGCGGAACTATGGAAATAGATAGCAGTATTCTGGACGATAAAGTGTTGTTTAAAAGTGATGGTATGCCTACCTATCATTTGGCCAATATCGTAGATGATCATCTTATGGAGATCACACATGTGATTCGTGGAGAAGAGTGGTTGCCTTCACTGGCGCTTCACGTGTTGCTGTATCGTGCTTTTGGATGGGACGCGCCTCAATTTGCACACCTTCCGCTTATTTTAAAACCCGAGGGAAAAGGGAAGTTGAGCAAACGAGACGGTGACAAGATGGGCTTTCCTGTCTTTCCTTTAGAGTGGAAAACGACCGAGGGTGAAATCTATTCAGGATACAGGGAAGACGGCTATTTACCCGGGGCTGTCGTCAATATGCTTGCTTTCTTGGGTTGGAACCCCGGAACAGAACAGGAGATTTTTAATTTGGAAGAACTCACCGCTGCTTTCGAGCTGGAGCGCGTTAACAAGGCCGGAGCAAAATTTGATCCTGAAAAAACCAAGTGGTTTCAACACCACTATTTTCAAGCGCTGGACGATGCCATTTTGATGGATTTATTTACAGGCTTTCTGAAGACGAGAGGTATTACCATCCCCGCTAATCTTTCAACTATTGTGTCGCTTCTGAAAGAGCGTGCAACCTTCGTACCGGATCTCTGGGAACAAGGCAGCTTCTTTTTTGAAGCCCCCTTGTCCTACGATGAAAAAGCTTCGGCTAAAGCATTTAAGCCCAACACGCCTGAAATTCTTTCAGAAATTATCGCGCTTTTAAAGAGTGAAACAGACTTTTCTGCCCCCAACCTATCCGATAAAATTAAAGGGTGGATCACACAAAACGATATAGGATTTGGCAATGTAATGATGCCTATGCGACTTGCATTAGTGGGCGAAATGAAAGGTCCCGATGTGTTTGAGATCGCAGCGATACTCGGTAAGGACGAAACCATTCGTAGGCTTGAAGCAGCAAAAAGCTTTATTGCTTAGAAATAGATGACGGCTGCAATAACAATGGTGGAGCTGTGGCCTTCAAATTCCATTTCATTATCCTGTAGGGTTTTATCATTTAGATTTCCTAACATATTGGTAACTCCATATTGATAATGCGCACTAACACGAAAGTTTTCCAGGCCGCCAGTAATACCGCCCATAACATGAAAATTTATTTTTGATATATCTTGAATATCGCCGGCAGTAAGGGCATCGTAACCGCTCACAACATAGTCTTCAAAGGTCTCATCTTTAAGGTTCATTTTGCCGTTGACATTGAGTATGGGGCCAAATTCCAGACTTAGATGATGCTTTATAATGTTGTAACTCCCCAAGAAATTGATCTGCGCCGATTGGATCGTGTATTCCAAAGCACGTTGTTGTGCGGTAGTTGGGATCCCCGCGCTAAAAGCATTGATCTTTACGGTATTATTATAAAAATTGATCCCATAAATAAGATCGAAATTATTACGGAAAGAGCCTCGTGTTGTGAAACCTACCATAAATCCTTCTCCCTGCTGGGTTTCAAAATTATCTGTATTGATATCGAAAAGGGTCAATCCCCCATTGAGACCTAATCGATTGTATTCTTCATAGTTGCGCTGACTGTGAACATGGTGAATAATAAGGGCAAAAAAAGTAACAAGAAGAAGGTTTCGTAGACTCATAGTTAGGTTCGGTTAATAAGGGGTTAAAAATAGCTTTAATTTCGTATCTTCAACGAACTTATTAATTTAATATTTCAAACAACAATGGGTGGTTTTCTAATTTTAATGGTTCCAATAGGGATAGTTCTTTTCTTTTTAATGTTGTCCTCTTTCTTTATTGTGCGGCAGCAAACAGCGGCTGTCGTTGAGAATTTTGGTCGCTTTAGCAGCATCCGCAACTCCGGACTGCAATTTAAGATCCCTGTGGTACAGCGTATTGCGGGGCGTATCAATTTAAAGATCCAGCAATTGGATGTATTGGTAGAGACAAAGACAAAGGATGATGTGTTCGTGCGCCTTAAGATCTCGGTACAATTTCAGGTTATTAAAGATAAGGTCTACGATGCATTTTATAAGCTTGAGAATCCACACGACCAGATCACATCCTACGTATTCGATGTGGTGCGTGCCGAAGTGCCAAAGATGAAATTAGATGATGTTTTTGAGCGAAAGGATGATATTGCCATCGCTGTAAAACAAGAATTGAACGATGCCATGATCAATTACGGATACGATATCATTAAAACCTTGGTTACCGATATTGATCCCGATGTGCAGGTAAAAGCAGCCATGAACCGTATCAATGCAGCAGAGCGCGAAAAGGTGGCTGCCGAATACGAAGCGGAGGCCGAACGTATCAAGATCGTAGCCAAAGCAAGGGCTGAGGCAGAAAGCAAGCGGTTGCAGGGACAGGGTATTGCAGATCAGCGACGAGAGATCGCAAGAGGATTGGAAGAAAGTGTGGACGTATTGAACAATGTAGGTATCAACTCACAAGAAGCTTCGGCCCTTATTGTGGTAACCCAGCATTATGATACACTTCAATCCATTGGGGAAGAAACCAATACCAATTTGATACTGCTTCCCAACTCTCCTCAGGGGGGCAGCAATATGCTCAACGATATGATCGCTTCTTTTGTGGCAAGTAATCAAATAGGTGAACAGATGCGCAAAGAGAATGAAGCAAAGGGTATTGGCAAGACAACCCGGAAGAAAAGGACACCGCCTCCTCCACGCGCTGCCGAGGGTGACGATCTAAAATACTAAAAAGAAAAAAGCCCTTTTTAAAAAGGGCTTTTAGTATATATAAAGGGAAGACTATTTAATATTAGTCTTCCTCGTATTCTTTTTTCTTCACGGGCTTTATTCCAATTAACAGATCTACCATTTTAAGAACGAATGCCTTCTTTGCGATAGATGCTACGGTATTAGCAATGAGATTAAAGGGGGAAAAGGTTTCAGAAACGGTGTCCTTTGTTTCAGAAAATCCCAACTTTAGTTCTTCTTTATCAATTTGCGACTTAAGTTTCAAATACTTAAGGTCTCTGTCTATTTCTTCAAACGTAGTGTATCGTCTCATAAGCGCTCTACGGGTTGGTTCTTTTCCAGTTGTTCCAATTCGGCTTCAGCCATTTGTTTTGGTGGGATGTCATCTTCATCATACAAGAGAACAGAAAACTTATACAGCATTTTCCGCTCAATCGTTTTTCTTCCGAAGGCATACATAAGCATAAGGATGACTCCATAAAATGCACCCACGATAAAGAATCCAACCGAAACCGTCCCTATACTGTTTCCAATGAGGAAGGCAACTCCTACGGAGAGAAATAGTAATACAAACAGAAAAATACTGCCAAAGACCAATAAGTTCACCAGCGAGATAGCTCCCTTCATGGATGATTTAAAGAGGCGGAGCTTATAGTACTCCGCCGTACTTATTCCATATTCTTGAAACTTATCACTTATTCTGTCCAGACTATTTGTGAGACGCTCAAAGGCCATCTTATGCAGTTACTTTTTTGGCTGTGGTTTTGGCTTTGGCCTGAGTAGTCTCTTTTTGAAGCTTAGCGTTTTGTCTGCGTAATGCTTCTAACTTGTCTTCCATGGCAACTAGAATATCATCGGCCTTATAGCTTGCAGAGGACAAGGTATCCTCCAATTTTTGTTCGAAGCTAAGTCGGGCTTGCTGTGCTTTCGAACTTAAGTTGCTGGTTGTTTCTTTGATCTGTTTGTTGAGTCTCTTCTGAGCTTTTTTGGTTTCCTTACTGATCTTGCTACGTGTTTTCGATCCCTTATCTGGTGCATATAAGATTCCAATGCCTGCTCCAATCGCAGCTCCGGTCAATAATGCTAATAAGGTTTGTCCTGTATTCGATGCCATAATTATACTTGTTTAATTGTTATTATTTAGATTGTCTCACAAAATTACTTATAGCATCCGCAATTGGCTGTTAATAACCGGTTAATAGTTGATTTGCAACACACAAAGAAATCTTAAAAAGAACCTTTTTTAGCCAATTATTCTTAAAATTTCACATAAAAAAATGGGAAGACACACTTTGGCATCTTCCCATTAATTATATCTGTAGTCTATGCTAAGCTAATTTGGCCCAAGAATCTCGCAAAGCGACCGTTCGATTAAAGACCAGGTTATCTTCAGTGCTGTCTCGGTCTACTACAAAATAACCCAATCGCTGAAACTGAAAACTATCTTCGGGTTGTGCATCTTTCAGGCTTGGTTCGACATAGGCCGTGATTACCTGCAACGAATCAGGGTTGATAAATTCCATAAAATCTTTCTCCTTTTGGGCATCCGGAGCCGGTTCTGTAAACAGGCGGTCATAGAGCCGCACTTCGGCCGGTATGGCATGAGCCACAGAAACCCAATGCAGGGTTCCCTTTACCTTTCGCATTGATTCTTCGGTGCCACTGCCGCTTCGGCTTTTTGGGTCGTAGGTACAGTGGATCTCTGTAATATTTCCTTCGGAATCCTTTACCACCCGCTCGCCTTTTATTATGTAGGCGTTTTTAAGTCTGACTTCTTTATCTAATGTAAGACGAAAGAATTTTCTGTTTGCTTCCTCCTGAAAATCCTCACGTTCAATGAACAATTCTCTTGAAAAAGGGATGTTTCGGTTTCCGGCAGATTCATCTTCGGGGTTGTTCTCGGCCTCCAGCCACTCGGTTTCTCCTTCGGGATAATTGGTAATGACTAATTTTACCGGATCTAACACAGCCATGACACGAGGAGCTTTTTTGTTAAGATCTTCGCGTACATTAAACTCAAGGTGTGACACGTCAATTAAGTTCTCTCGCTTTCCGACACCTATACTATCGGCAAAATTCTTTATTGAATCCGGTGTATACCCCCGGCGACGAAGCCCTGAAATGGTGGGCATACGCGGATCGTCCCATCCGGTCACTACGCCTTCCTCCACCAACTTGGCAAGTTTGCGTTTACTAACTACTGTATGACTAAGATTACGACGTGCAAACTCACGCTGTTTAGGGCGTAATTTGTTGTTGTCGTATACTTGATCCAAAAACCAATCGTACAATTCTCTGTGTGGCAGGAACTCAAGTGTACAGAAGGAATGTGATACTTGTTCTATGTAATCACTCTCCCCATGGGTCCAATCATACATAGGGAAAATCTTCCAATGGGTTCCTGTGCGGTGATGGTGTTTGTGAAGCACTCTGTACATAACGGGATCCCGCATCAACATATTTGGTGAAGCCATATCTATCTTAGCACGAAGCACATGGGCGCCTTCGCCCACGTCTCCATTCTTCATTTTCTCCAGCAATTCTAAATTTTCTTCTACTGATCGATCTCTGTAAGGGCTTGCCGTTCCGGGTGTATTAGGTGTCCCTTTCTGTTGGGCAATCGCTTCGGAAGATTGAGAGTCTACATACGCCTTACCCTCCTTGATGAGTTGTACGGCCCAATCGTAAAGCTGTTGGAAATAATCTGAAGCATAACATTCCTTAGCCCACGTGAATCCCAACCATTCGATATCACGCTTTATGGCATCCACAAATTCTTGTTCTTCTTTGGCCGGATTAGTATCATCGAATCGTAAATTGACGGGAGCGCTGTATTTTTCCCCCAAGCCAAAGTTTAGGCAGATGGAAGAGGCGTGACCAATGTGTAAATACCCATTGGGTTCCGGGGGGAATCGAAAGCAAAGATCGCTTTTCTCGTGCGTTGTTCTTAAATCTTCTTCTATAATGTGCTCAATAAAATTGAGGGATTCCTTTTCTTCAGACATAGTATAAAAAATATGTGCAAAGTTAATGAAAAACAGCCCCCCTAACGCATTCCTCTAACTCATTTTTCGATCGCAGTTAGCAGGGAGGGTTGATTTTTCTATCTTTGCGCAAAGCGTGTTTATGAGTACCATTCGGTTGAAGAATATTAAGATCTATGCATTCCACGGGTGTTTGGTCGAGGAAGAGAAAATAGGTAGTGACTATCTGGTAAACCTTGAAGTCAAGGCCAATCTGGCGAAGGCCGCGAGTACAGATCATCTAGCAGATACTGTGGATTATGTACATCTTCAAAAAATAGTAAAAGAAGAGATGTCCGTACGTTCTAAACTGTTGGAACATGTGGGGCAGCGTATTATTAACTCCATTTTTACCCAACTTCCGTTAGTGACCGTGGTGAAAGTGACCGTAGCAAAAGTGAACCCTCCCATTGGCGGTGACGTCGAAGAAGTGAGCGTCACCATGAAATCTGAACGGTAAATAGGTTTTTATAGGAATTTTCAGTTTAATCTTTTTATATTTGCCGAACTTATTTCAGGTAGATAGGGCATCATGGCCGAGTGGCTAGGCAGAGGTCTGCAAAACCTTCTACAGCGGTTCGAATCCGCTTGATGCCTCAAAAGAACCTTCAGCGAAAACTGAAGGTTTTTTTATTTAAACGCTTCCACAGGAGGAATGGGGTTCTCCACAGGATGGCCTTGCCCCGGTATTCGATCTAGCCCTGCTTTCACTTCGTTTGGAAAGATTCCTTGAAGCAAGAGAAGGACACCAAAGCCCATGATTAAGATACTCACCCATTTTTTGGTCTTAAAGATAAAACGAGGCGTCATCTTACTTTTAAGCTTCTTTGCGAGGGTTATCTTAAGAAGGTCCGTGGCAAAAAAAGTGATGAGAACCGTGCTTAAGAACAGTAATATGCCATTTTCGGAAGAAGTTAAGGCATTCGCCATGATAATAGTTCCTATCCAGCCGGCCAACACTCCAAAATTTACAAAATTTAACAGAAAGCCCTTCAGAAAAAGACCGCTTAAATTCTTCTTTACCTTCACAGCATAGTGTTCTCTGGCGATCTTAATGAATGATTTTGCTGTACGTATATAGGAAATGATACCATAAGCGATCAAAACAGCACCTCCAAAAATAAGCAGTCCCGGGTCATCCTTGACTTTTTCCAAGATCTTACTGGTACTGTAGTACGCAATGAGAATGAAAATGATATCGGCAAAGATAGCGCCAAGATCAAAGAATAATCCCGCTTTAAAACCCTTGGTGATACTGGTTTCAATGAGTGTAAAAAACACCGGTCCTACTGCGAATGCAAGTAGAAATCCATAGAAGGCGGCGTACCATAAACCATCGAACATAGATAGTAAAAGTACAAATTATTTTATCCTTTATTGCGAGGTTGGTACTCCTTTCGGTGGCCCAACATCGTAAAATCCAAATGTTTTTTTACAAGGTCTGCATTTTTCACTCTTACATAGACTTCATCTCCCAGACGATACACATTTTTGGTGCGTTGTCCAATAACAGCATATTCATCCTTGTCAAAGGTATAGCGGTCATCCTTTAAATCCTGAAGGCGCACCATTCCTTCGCATTTGTTAGAGATGATTTCCACATACACACCCCATTCGGTCACACCGGAAATAACCCCTAGAAAGTCTTGATCCTGATGATCTTGCATGTATTTAACCTGCATATACTTGATGCTGTCTCGTTCGGCATTGGAGGCAAGATTCTCCATATCGCTGGAATGATTGCACATTTCCTCATACTTATCTTCCTTAGCCGATTTCGTCCCGTCCAAGTATCGCTGTAGAAGACGATGAACCATAACGTCGGGATACCGTCTAATAGGAGAGGTAAAATGCGTGTAATAATCGAAAGCCAGCCCGTAATGGCCAATATTGTTGGTTGTATAGATTGCTTTACTCATGGATCGTATCGCCAGTGTATCGACCAGATTCTGTTCCTTCTTTCCTTGAACATCATGCAGTAATTTATTAAGCGATGCTGCGGTCGTACTTCGATTCTTGGTATTTAATTGGTAGCCGAAGCGTTTGATGATATTCTCCAAAGCTGCGATCTTTTCGTCATCCGGCTCATCGTGCACTCTATAAACAAAGGTTTTCTTCTTGCTTTGCTTCCCTATAAACTCGGCTACACTTCTGTTTGCCAAGAGCATGAATTCTTCGATCAACTTATTGGCATCCTTACTTTCTTTGAAATAAACGCCTTCCGGATTGTTTTGTTCATCCAGAATAAATTTAACTTCCACTTTATCGAAGGAAATCGCTCCCTGCCGCATTCTCTTCTGCCGAAGAATTTTCGCAAGTCGGTCCATTTCCAAAATAGCTTCTGCTATTTCTTGCTTTACTGTATACGGTTTCCCGGTAAGCGATATTTCTGAAGGAATGGTATGCGAAGCCTCATTTTGGTTTTCTATCACATGTTGGGCCTCTTCGTACGCAAAGCGAGCATCGCTGTATGTAACCGTTCTTCCGAACCATTGCTTAACAACTTCAGCTTTAGGCGTCATTTCAAACACTGCAGAAAAGGTGTACTTTTCTTCATGAGGTCGTAAAGAGCAGGCTCCATTGGAAAGAATTTCAGGAAGCATAGGAACCACACGATCTACAAGATATACCGAGGTGGCACGCTCATACGCTTCATCATCCAATACCGTTCCCGGTTTGAGATAGTGAGATACATCGGCAATGTGGATACCAATCTCGTAATTTCCATGTTCAAGTTTGGTGAATGACAAGGCATCATCAAAATCTTTAGCGTCTTTAGGGTCGATGGTAAAGGTGAGATCCTTTCGCATATCGCGGCGTTTTTCAATCTCTTCTTGATGTATTTTGGTGTCTAATTTATTAGCATAGGCTTCCACTTCGGGTGGGAACTCATACGGAAGTCCGTACTGCGCCAAGATGGAATGGATCTCTGTATTGTGTTCACCCGGCATTCCTAATACCTTTAGGACTTTTCCGTAGGGAGAATCTGCTTTTTCCGGCCAGTCTTCCATAGCTACCAGCACCTTTTCTCCGTTTTTGGCGTTTCCAATATTCGCTTTCGGAATAAAGATATCGGTATACATTTTATAATCGGTCACTTCAACGAACGCAAAGTTATCCATGACTTGGATCGTTCCAACAAATTCGGTTCGTTTGCGTTCTAAGATCTTGGTAACCTCTCCTTCTGTCTTTCCTCCTTTTCTGCGTTTAAATACGTACACCTCTACGGTGTCCCCTTGCAATGCTTTGTTAAGATTCTTGTTCTTTATTAGAATATCTTCCTCCAACTCTTCCACGATCACGTAGCCTTGTCCGCGACCTGCAATATCCATTCTACCGGTATAATAATTTTGAGATGGGGTAATGATGTATTTTCCTCGTTCCACCTCTTGAATGTTTCCTTTGCCTTGGAGTTCTTTTAGTTTTTTAATGATCTGATTACGGCTGCTGGCATCATCCATTCCTAATTTTGCTGCAATTTGTTTGTAATTATGGGGTTTGGAATGATCCTTTCTAAGAATGGCTAGAATGCTTTCGGTAAGTCCTTCAATTTTTTGTTTTCTCCTTTTTTTATTCTTCTGAGGCATGGTAATTAATTATTGATGGTAAAAGTACATTATATAAAGCAATCAACTTCCCTTATTCACAAAGATTTAGTACCTTGGTAAGACAGCTCCCTACCTAATGAAACACTTTAAAACCATAGCAATATTTACCTTTCCAAGCGAATATACTGTGTTACGTCATCTATTTGAACAGCAGGAGATAAGACATGGTTTTCTTCATGAAACCATGATTGGTGTGCTTCCTTTCCACTCGAACGCTTTTGGAGGAATACGGCTCCAAGTCCATGAAGAGGACATAGAAATCGCACAAGAAATCATCAACCAACTCAACGACACCTCGAATCTTCACATCGTCTAAATCTTCTTATCAACAACTAATACATATTCATTTTTTTCTTTTCTAAATTTTTTAAATAAAATGATGATGATGATAGCTTGTTGATAGGTACAATAACTTTTATAAAATTGGTTTTGGATTTAAGTTATCGCTATTTTTTGAATCTTTATTAACAACTTTTAAGCTAATAATCTATTTGATTTTGAAGGATTTATTTATACTGATTAACAACTGTCAACAAACACTATTGACAGGTAAATTTTAATAAGATTTTAGTAAGAATTTGTTAAGAATAGAAAAGAGAAGTCTCATAAAACGAAGATAAAACACCACGTTAAAATTTGCATACTGTATTTTTAATTCGAGTATATACAACTAATGAAATCATGCAAGTTTTTTTACTGAATTTCTACGAACAAATATGAACATAGTTATTAACTTTATGTTTAGGTAAACATTAATAAATAGTAAACTTCAAGATTTACAATATCTTTGAAAAAAACACAGGCCATGAAAATAGCTATTGGAAACGATCACGCAGGAACCGAATACAAGAAAACCATTGTTGCATATCTTCAAAAAGAGGGCTATGAGGTGATCAATCACGGCACAGACTCCCAAGATAGTGTGGATTATCCCGATTTTGTACATCCGGTTGCACAGGATGTAGAATCAAATAAAGCCGAATTTGGGATCATCATCTGCGGAAGCGGTAACGGTGCAAACATGACAGCCAACAAGCATCAAAACGTACGTTCTGCGCTGTGTTGGACTAAAGAGATCACGGCCTTGGCCAGGGAACACAACAATGCCAATGTATTGAGCATTCCGGCGCGCTTTACCAGCGAACCCCAAGTTTTGGATATGGTAAAGACCTTTTTAAATACTGCTTTTGAAGGAGGAAGACACGAGCGTCGCGTCGCCAAAATTGCATGCTCGTAGTTTCCTGAGATGGGCCAGTCGTATACTACACATACCCATTCTCACGATTTAAAAGGAAAGAAGCTCCTTCTATCCATACTATTAAACATCATTATAACCGTATCTCAAGTGATTGGCGGATTGCTCTCCGGCAGTCTTTCGTTATTAAGTGACGCCTTACACAACTTTAGTGATGTTCTATCTTTAGGCGTTAGTTATATAGCAGATAGGTATTCAAAAAAGGAAGCGTCTTTAGATAAGACCTTTGGTTATAAAAGGGCGGAGATCATTGCGGCATTCGTAAACGCTGCGTCTTTGTTGATTGTTGCAGCCTATCTTATTTACGAAGCTATACTTCGGTTTTTGAATCCGCAAGAGATTGAAAGTAGCCTGGTTATTTGGTTGGCACTTTTAGGAATTGTAGCCAATGGCTTTAGCGTTTTGTTGCTTCGGAAGGAATCGAAAGAAAATATGAATATGCGTTCGGCCTACTTACATTTGTTTACAGATATGTCTGCTTCGGTCGCAGTATTAATAGGCGGTTTGCTTATGATGTATTTTGGTTGGTTTTGGGTAGACAGTGTGCTTACTGTCCTCATTGCTATATATCTGTTATTTATGGGGTATTCGCTTCTGAAAAGCTCTTTCAATGTATTGATGCTTTTTACACCCGAAACGATGAATCTTGAAAAGATACATGATGCCATCACTTCTTTTTCAGAAATAAGGAATGTACATCATATGCACGTCTGGCAACTCAATGAGAATGAAACACACCTCGAGGCACATGTGGAGTTCAAACAGGACATCACACTATCAGAATTTGATGTGATATCAGACCGCGTAGAAGAAATGCTCAACAATAAGTTTGGCATCAATCATGTAAATTTACAACCTGAATACCAACGCGACGATCCAAAGGACATCGTTGTACAAGACTAACCTATGGAGATTACCGTAAAAACTTTCGAGGAGCTCACCACGGCAGAATTATATGATCTGTTGCAATTGCGCAGTGAAGTTTTTGTGGTCGAGCAAGACTGTGTATATCAGGATATTGATGGAAAGGACCGGAAGGCACTTCATATTATTGGGAGACACGAGAACAAATTGGTTGCTTATACCCGCTGTTTTCCACAAGGTGTGTATTTTGAAGAGGCCGCTATTGGAAGAGTTGTGGTGGCACAACCCTTCAGGAAATACGGCTACGGTCACGAGATCATGAAGGCATCGATCGAGGCCATAAAAAATAGGTTTGAAACAAAAAGCATCAAGCTTTCAGCACAAACCTATCTCATAAAATTTTACGAATCTCACGGATTCACCACCACTGGCGATGGATACCTCGAGGACGGGATTCCACACATTGCCATGGTTACAACTTAATTAAATTCTTTTGAAGGTTAAGATCTTCCAACATCTCGTTCGTAAACTTGTAATGACCGCGACGTGTAATGATCTTAAATCGTTCGTTTCGCATACGGGTCAATACATCTAAGAAACGCCATTTCGACTTTAACAATGTGGGTTTTTGAGATTTTAAACTAACCTCAAAATAATGCTTGATCCCGGCGCGTTCTGCCACGATGTCCGGCGTGATAATTTCATCACTTCCCTTTTTTAAATACGACTTGGGAGTCTCGTAGCCTTCAATATCGGCTTTGATATTTTCAAAACCTTTGCTCTCTAAATACACTACAGAATCTTTTATAACTTCTGTACTTTCTGCTTTATCTACTTGTACCATAACTCACAAAATACGCATAAAAGTGCAGAATCCCTGTTAATGGGGTGTTAAGACTTATTTGAGACAACGTTCCTGTTAAACGGAATTCGCAGTTGAACACCAAAATTCTCATCGTCGGTATGATCTGAAATATCCAGCCCATACTGTATATCATCAACATTACCATAGATAAAGGTCCCGAAAATTCGATCCCATATTGATAGCATATTCCCATAATTGGTATCTGTCCAAGGAAGCTTATAATGATGATGAAATTTATGCATGTTGGGAGTGACGATGACATAACTCAATGTTTTATCCAACCACAAGGGCATGCGAATGTTGGCGTGCGTAAAATAGGTAAAAAGCACACTTAAAATCCTGTAGAAGAAGTAGAATGAGATAGGCATTCCCATGATAACGACAGCCAACAGAGCAAAGGTCTCCCTAAGCAGAAAATCAAAAGGATGATGTCTGGTTCCCGTTGTGGCATCCACATGTTTGTCGCTGTGATGCACGATATGCAATCGCCAAAGTACCGGAACCTTATGCAAAACATAATGAACGCCGTACTGAGCGATGAGATCCAAGACCAGAATTGCCATTAAAAGTTCTATCCAAACCGGTAATTCAAAAAAATGTAATATCCCAAATTGATTGGTATCCAGCCAGACAAATATCCCAAGCGTCAAAACGCCAAAAACCGCATTAATGATCATTACAAGAACAAGAAGTAATAAATTGACTTTTGCATGTTTCCATTTCCTGTACTTTTTCACGAACAACGCATAATACCCTTCCAGAATCCAAAAAACCGCTAAGCAAAAAAACACCCATCCGGCTTTCATCCAGATGGGCATGGTCTCAAAAAAATTCAAAAAGGAATCCACGTTTATTTCAAGATGTTTCTATATCTATTTTCGTTGGACAGCACGGCGATGGCCTCTAGGATTTCAGGATTTTTTTCTACCTGATAGTTATAAAGACCATCCCGATAAAAATAGCGCTTCAATATTTCATCACTTAACAATGATTTGATTTCTGCCTTTTTAGCTACGATAGCTTTGTCTTTAGCTGCATCAATAGCCGTCATTAACACGTTATAGCTGCTGTTGATCTCTTTCTTTAAATCGTCATCTTCCGAGCGTCGTAAGGCTTCAGCGAATTCTTTTTCAGTCTCAGTCTCATAGCTGAAATTATTTTGCTTCAAGAAGGACAGAAAATCTTGGAAATCGGAATCGGAAAAAGAAAAGTTGTTCCAATCGGTCATTTGATGACTGTAATAATACTTGGTAGCGTAATCGAATATCACATTGTCCTTTAACAAGGCTGTAGTAATTGGGCTAAAGATAGCTGTTTCTACTTCCACGTCTGGCATGATTCCACCCCCGTCATACACGGTACGCCCCCCCTTGGTCTTAAATTTATTGTACTCCTTGGCATCTACTCTAATAGGATCTCCATTTTCGTCCCGGTTCCAATAATCAAGCGCTTGAATACACCGTCCGCTTGGCGTGTAATAACGCGAAATGGTAACCTTGAGCTGAGTTCCGTAGGTCAATTTTTTGGGACGTTGTACAAGCCCTTTTCCAAAACTACGGGCTCCCACAATGACCGCACGATCCAAATCCTGTAGTCCTCCGGAAACAATCTCACTCGCCGAAGCACTGCGTCCATTTATTAGGACCGCCAATGGGATCTCTGTATCGATAGGATCCCGCGTGGTCTTATAGGTCTTATTGTATTTTTCGATCACCGATTTGGTTGTTGTGATCACCTCTCCTTTCGGCACAAAAAGATTCACGATATTGATCGCTTCATTAAGCAATCCGCCGGGATTTCCTCGCAGGTCCAAAATGATTTTCTTCGCACCTTGGTCTTTCAAGTCTTCCAGAGCCGCTTTGGTCTCGACTGTAGTTTTGCGGTTGAAGGTGGTCAGCACGATGTATCCAATATCGTTATTGATAAGCTTATAATAGGGGACTGCCTTTACATCTACCGCCGAACGTGTAATCGTGGCTGTGCTGGTTTTTCCTTGGCGAAGGTACGTTACCTCCACGGTCGATCCCGGAGCGCCTTTCAACAATTCTCCGGCATCATCTTCAAAATCGGCGAGACGTATATTCCCGATTTTAATGATTTCGTCGCCCGCTTTTAAACCGGCCTTATCTGCAGGATAATCCTGATACGGCTCTACAATAACGATCTTGTCTTTTTCCGAACGTGCCGCAGCACCAATTCCCGTATACACTCCGGCATTGTTGATTCGCGCGTCCTCCACCGCTTGTTCGTTCCAATAGACGGTATACGGATCGAGATCTTCTAGCATACCTTTAATGGCTTTATCCATGAGTATGGCAGGAGTTACCTCATCTACATAATTCATGTTCAACTCCTTGAACAGGGTCGTAAAAATTTCGATTTGTTTTGCGATCTCAAAAAAATCGCTTTTAAAACTTGCAGTAGAGACCAAAATCCCAATTGCCAAAACGGGGATTAAAATTCTTTTTTTCAACATCTTCATATTAGTTCTTTTTTCTTCTTCGTATAAATCTACGTATTATCAATAGCGCCACCAAAACGATTAGGAATAAAGGCCATAAATACAACAAGCCTAAAAAGAAGATCGAGATCCCGTCCCAACCGCCTTTGAGGGCATTCAGCATCTTTTGACCGTATGATTGCGTAATGCCGGTTTCTGAAGTGAGCTTATAGAATTCAATATGTATGGTGCTCATAGATACACGGCTTTGCAGGTATTGCAAACGCCCCTGCTTGGCCTCAATCTCTTCCCGAATAGTAGAGAGCTCACGTTCAATTTCTAGCATTTCCTTGACGTTCTTTGCTTGTTTCAGCAGTTCGAGATAGCGGCTTTCCAATTCGCGCTTCGCTTTGAGACGGGCTTCAAGGTCTACGAATTCTTCGGTGACATCCTGTCGAGAAATATCTCGCTGATCGAAATAATCTACCCCTTCTGAAACACCATCTATAAAAGACTGGAAATGTTCCGTAGGAACACGTACCGTCATATTCCTAAAAATACGATTATAACCTTTTCCGCTATTGTCGCTCTGAACGATTGCCTTGTATTGCTGCGCCAACTGAAGAACCTTTTGATGCGTTTCTTCCGGCTGTTGGGTCTCAAATACAAGTTGTGCCGTTTTAATAATTTTTTGTTCTTGGACCACTGGGTTTTCCGAAATATCTTCGGAAACGCTTGTTTCTTCAACCATGGGTTCAACTTCGTAAGCGGCAGCTTTGCTTTCGGCGACCTCAAAACTGTCATTTTCTACGGAAGGCCCTCCGCAGGCCATGAAGAAGAGAATTAATAGGAAGCTAATTGTTTTCATCGATGATCTTGTTAAGAAGCGCACGCATGGAATTTTCCAAGTGCGCATACTGTGGTTGTTCTTTGTTAATGTATAGAAATAACAACGCAAATTTTGGGCCGTTATTAGCAGGTAGCAACTGTTTTTGAAGCCGATAGGCTTCCCGAAGCTGCCTTTTTATTTTATTTCGATCCACAGCCGACTTAAAATTTCGTTTGGGAACAGCAAAGGCCGCTTGATTTGTAGCAGCTTCGGAGAGGGGCATATAAAATACTTTAACGGGAAATTTTGTTATGGAGTGCCCCTCCAAAAACAGCGCTTCGATAGCTTTTCGGCTTTTTAATTTTTCGCGTTTCGGGAAACGAAGACTCATATTATAAATGTACAATAATACTGTATAAAAAAACCCGAATCTTAGGAATCGGGTTTGTTTACGGTTTTACTTAAAAACTTATTCCATTCCGAAAGAATTGTTCTTCGGATTGATATCTGCCAAACGCTGTGTGGCATCGATCACCATCATCTCTACTTTTTTACCGTTGGTGATCTCTAATTGATAGGTGGGATATGCCCACGCCCAATCCGGAAGCACCGTCCATTGTATTTGCGGAAAGGGATTCTCTTTTTCGGCACGCGCCATCTGCAGCGGAATATAGAAAACTTCTTCAGTACCGTCTTCGTAGCGAACATAGAGATCTATAGGCATTGGCATGAGCCCGATACGCTCCAATTGAACCATGGTTTTTCCGTTCTCTTCGGAAACCGATGTGATCCCATAATCGATGGTATTGGTTGTCTGCGTCCAGTCAGTTAAATACCAATCTAACTCGAATCCGGAAACTTTTTCGGCCACACGTATAAAATCGTTTGGTGTTGGGTGCTTGAACTTCCATTCGCTGTAATAACGCTTTAATGTTTCGCTTAGATTTTCTTCACCTATTACATACCCTAATTGTGCGAGAAAAACAGCGCCTTTGCTATATGCCGAAATTCCGTACGCACGATTACTGTGGTATCTATCTGCATGGGTGGATTGAGGCTGCTCCTTTCCACTGGTCGCTAAAAAGCCATATCCTCTATACGAACCCGCTTGCGGATTCGGATTCTTTTGATCCATAACAACGTTCATTGCCTCATCGGAGATATAAGATGTGAAACCTTCATCCATCCATTCGTGCTTTGCTTCGTTTGTTGCCAACAGGAATTGGAACCAACTGTGGGCCAACTCGTGTGCCGTAACGCCTACCAAGCTTTCAAATTTTCTCTCACCGGTTATTAGAGTACACATGGCATATTCCATACCGCCGTCACCACCTTGAATTACAGAATACTGCTTGTAAGGATAGGGACCAATGTGCTCGTTGAAAAAGGCAAGCAATTCAGCTGTTTTAGGCTGTAAGTTCTTCCAATTCTCTTTGATCTCCGGGTTGTTTTTATAGAAAAAGTGCAGGTCGACCCCGTTAGGGCCTTTGTAAATATCGTGGATGTATTCATCATCGGCTGCCCAGGTGAAGTCATGTACATTGGGAGCAACAAAATGCCACGTATATTTTCCGTTTGTAGGTTTCATTGTCTTTTGACCGGGCATTTGATACCCATGTCCAATTTCTGCCGGATTTTGAAGATAGCCTGTTCCTCCAATGGTATAATCGGCATCAATGGTGATTTTTACATCGAAATCACCCCATACTCCATGGAATTCACGAGCTATATAAGGATCGGCATGCCATCCCTCAAAATCAT
The DNA here is from genome assembly GCF_963972995.1 of uncultured Altibacter sp. Taxonomy (NCBI): domain Bacteria; kingdom Pseudomonadati; phylum Bacteroidota; class Flavobacteriia; order Flavobacteriales; family Flavobacteriaceae; genus Altibacter; species uncultured Altibacter sp. The sequence goes on along the minus strand of NZ_CAXAXI010000005.1, from coordinate 55,147 downwards.
ATTCCGCCATCTTAGGATACCATTGGGTCATGGAGAGCGCCACCCCTTCTGAACTATTCCTGCCGCTTCGGCGAATCTGTAAAGGCACTTGTGCATCCCACACCATGTCGAAGGTTGAGCTTTGTCCGGGCTGAATAGGTTTGTTCAGTTGTACTTCTAACACAGTGCCAACAACTTCATACGTAAGTGGCACCCCATCTTGTGTTAAGGAAGTAGGTTTTATGTATCCTATTTCCGAAGCAGATAACTTCGAAATACGATCTTTTACACGATCATCGGGATCTGCAATGGTGCGTGAACGCACATCCATTTCGCTTCCCGGTTGAAAGGCGTTAAAATAAAGATGATAGAACACCCGGTCCAAGGTATCGGGTGAGTTGTTAGTGTACACGAGCTGTTGTGTTCCTTTGTATTGATAGGTTTCTACATCCATATCAATGGTCATTTTATAATCGACCTTTTGTTGCCAATATCCCATAGTATTTTGAGATATTGCCGTTGTGAGGATCAACAGCGAAAAGATTGTTCCAAAAAACTTTTTCATTATCGAGACATTTTATCTGCCATAATCAAGGCGTTATACAAGTTCACCATTTTACCTCCTTTAGAGATATTAGTGAAATTATCGGTATTGGAAGGATCGCCACCTAATACAACCGGTGTCTTAGAAGACAGACCGCTGTTCATTAGGATATCTTTTACCTGTTTTGCTGAAAGATTTGGATAATACGAGCGTATCATTGCGGCTACCCCGGCAACAGCAGGAGCGGCCATAGACGTTCCTTGCAGATATTCGTAGTTGTTCAAGGGTGTTGTAGACCATATCTTCACTCCGGGAGCGAATGCATCTACATTTGATTTTCCGTAATTTGAAAAATCGGCAATCAACTCACTTCCATAGTCGTAATTAAGTGCTCCAATCGTGATAAAAGTTTCACCTATTTCAGCTTCAACCCCTTTTTGGTCGTTAGGATACACTTGAATAGTGTCAAGGTTATATCCCTCATTTCCGGCAGCATTCACAATTAGAACGTCCTTATCGGAGGCATATTTAATAGCATCCCAAACCCATTCCGGGTGTGGGGAATAATATTTTCCGAAGCTTGTATTGATTACTTTGGCGCCATTGTCTACCGCATAACGAATGGCTAAAGCAATGTCTTTATCGTATTCATCACCATCGGGAACGGCGCGCACTGCCATGATTTTTACATTCTGCGCGATTCCATCCATGCCTATGCCATTGTTTCGTTGAGCTGCGATAATACCCGCAACATGTGTTCCGTGCCGGGCGTCTTCTTTTTTAGGGTCCGGTCCGTCCACATCGGCATTTCCGTATACCTTGTCATTGATATCATCCGGATCGTCACCTAGGACAGCACGAAAATCTTTTTCAAGGTTAAAGTGTGTGTCCAATCTCCCTCCAAAGTAATCGATGCCACTTTTAAGCTCTTTTATAACAGCAGGAACAGACTCTCCAAATCCCAACATTTGGGTTAGCATCGCTATTTGCTGTTGTTCTTGAGCCGATGGATTTTGGATAGCAGCTAGGTCTTCTTTAGTATAGGTCTCTTTACCCAATTTTTTACTCATTGTTTCATGTGCAGGGGTGACTTGCGCAAGGATCTGCTCGTATTGCATCTTGTTGGCCAAGGCCTGCTGATATTCTTTCTCATATTCTGCTTTTGCTTTTTGAAACAAAATGAAGTCGGCACGGTCTGCAGCACTCACAGAAGCTTCCGTCTTACCTTCGAACTTGGGTCCAAGTTTTTTTAAGTAGCGTACATACTCCATATTCTCTGCAATGATATCACCAAGGAAATTCCATCCGTGTATATCATCCACATAACCATTGTTATCATCATCGATACCATTACCGGGAATTTCATCATCATTGACCCAAATAACATTTTTCAAGTCTTCATGCTCAATGTCAATTCCGCTATCGATCACCCCGACAATTACCGTTTCGCTTTTGCGTTTTGGCAACAATTCGGTGTAAGTTCTAGTAACGCTCATTCCGGGGATGGTGTCTGTTAAAAGGTCTGCTGAACTCCATGACTTAAGTTGTGTTTCGGTTAAAGGAGCCGCTTTTAGAGGCAGGGTATCGATGTTCTCTACAGGGGTTGCAACAATGGGAGCAACACTGCTTCCGCAGCTGCTCAAAAGGATCGCGGCGGTTGCAGCGATTAAAGGCATTTTAAAGATTTTCATAGCTTCAGTTTAATTAAAAATATCGGCACAGCGAAACACTTGGTCCATTCGAACACCTTTATCGGTGTGTTTCACGGTGATTATTGGATTGTGAGCGTCGTGCTCTAAAAATAAATAATAGTTATGGTCTGCCGCGGCAGTTAAAAATTTTTCTTTTTCAGGCAAAGTGAGTAACGGCCGGGTGTCATATCCCATCACAAAAGGAAGGGGTAAATGTCCTGCCGTTGGTAACAGATCTGCCATAAAAACAATGGTTTTTCCTTTGTATTTTATATGTGGGATCATTTGCTTGTCGGTGTGTCCATCTGCAAAGAAGATACCAAAGTCCAATTCATTAGCTTCAGAAAAGTCTGAAGCGGTATCGGAAACGAATTTCAATTGCCCGCTTTCTTCCATGGGAATAATATTCTCTTTTAGAAAAGAAGCTTGTTCCCTGCGATTAGGCTTAGTAGCCCATTCCCAATGTCGTGCATTGCTCCAGAATGTGGCGTTTTTAAAAGCGGGTTCGTATCCCGTACGTTGTTTGTTCCATTGTATGCTTCCGCCGCAATGATCAAAATGAAGATGTGTCATAAAGACGTCGGTAATATCATCGCGATGAAACCCGATTTTTTGCAAAGAATCATCTAGATTGAAGTCTCCCCAACGATAATAGTATCCAAAGAATTTTTCAGATTGTTTGTCTCCCATCCCTGTATCTATGAGCGTGAGTCTATTGCCATTTTTAATGAGCAAACATCTCGCTGCGATATCGATCATGTTATTTGTATCGGCAGGATTTGTCTTGGACCACAATGTTTTTGGCACTACACCAAACATAGCACCTCCGTCCAATTTAAAGTTTCCGGCTTCTACAGGGTATAAATTCATTGGGCATTAAAAGAGACGCAAAATACTAAAACCGTTAGAGAATGGTGACTCAGGAATAAATTAATTATACTATTTTTAACAAAAACTTAGCGTTTAACCGAAGCGAATGCACTTTATTTACCAAAATCAAAAAATATGCTCGAACTAGCCGGAATCATCATCCTTGGGATCTTGGCCCAGTGGGTCGCCTGGAAGTTTAAAATTCCCGCCATTTTACCGCTTATTCTTATAGGTCTTTTTGTAGGGCCCATTTCTACTTTTATTTCTGAAGATGGGAGCCAATGGATACAACCCATTTGGAACTCTTCAAAGGGATTCTTTCCCGGAAAAGGGTTGTTCTATTTTGTATCATTAGCTATTGGAATCATTCTTTTTGAAGGAGGTCTCACCCTTAAGATGGGAGAAGTGAAAAAAACCGGAAGCGTTATTGGTCGATTGATAAGTCTTGGATCCATAATTACCTTTTTGGGAGCAGGCGTTGCAGCACACTACATCTTTGGTCTCGATTGGCAGATTTCTATGCTATTTTCAGCATTAATAATTGTTACCGGACCGACAGTGATTACACCTATCTTGAGAAATATTCCCTTACGAAAAGATGTGTCTGCCGTATTGAAGTGGGAGGGAATCTTGATAGATCCCATAGGTGCCTTGGTGGCCGTATTAGTCTTTGGTTTTATAAGTGTAAACTTTCCTACCGGGTTGGAAGAAATAGCTACAGAAAACGCCGCGAGCGGCGCTCACAGCGTTGCAAATGGTCAAGTAAGCTACACCAAGCATGCGCTGTTGGAATTCGGAAAAATTATAGTCGTAGGCTTTGCATTTGGATTGGCAGGAGGATTTGCAATGTATCAAGCTGTAAAAAAGAAAATTATACCGCACTATCTACTCAATGTAGCCTCGCTTTCAATGGTATTGCTCATTTTCGTTCTTAGCGACTTGTTCGCCCACGAATCGGGTCTTTTGGCGGTCGTTGTTATGGGGATGTATTTGGGGAATAGCGACATTCCTAATTTAAAAGAGCTATTGTATTTTAAAGAATCGCTTAGCGTGCTGCTTATCTCGATATTGTTTATACTACTTTCGGCCAATATTAGGGTACAAGATCTTTTGCTTATAATCAATTGGAAAACAATTACTTTATTTTCAATAATTATATTTATTATTCGTCCCATAGGCGTCTTTTTAAGCACAATAGGATCTGATCTTAAACTTAATGAAAAGCTATTTATAAGTTGGGTAGGACCGCGAGGAATTGTTGCGGCAGGTATAGCTTCATTATTTGGAACCGAACTTGTCGACAAAGGCGTTGAAGGAGCCGAATATATCACACCATTGGTTTTCGGCGTTGTGCTGGTTACCGTTCTTTTAAACGCAACCACAGCCCGATTGGTTGCCTCCTTGTTAGGGGTTTTCTTAAAAAAATCGGAAGGAGTCTTGATAGTAGGAGGTTCGCGGGTTTCAAGATTAATAGCTTCTTATTTGATGAAAAACGATCGTCATGTAGTGTTGGTAGACAATAATCGAACGAATATAGAAAAAGCGAGAGAGTTAGGAATAGACGCCATAAATGCCAGTATTTACAGTGATGATCTTAGTGATAACATCGAATTGAGCGATGTGGGTTATCTCCTTGCGATGACCGGTAACGACGAAATTAACCGTCAAGCAATGCTACGGTTTGGAAAGCGGTTTGGGGAAAACGGAACGTTCAGACTTATGACCTCGGAAGAATTGCTCAACGAGAACAATGTGGATAAAGGAGAAGTTTTTAGCAATACACATGATTACATTCGATTTACTGAAGTGGCAAGAGACTATCCGTCCATACAAGAAATTGAAGTAGACAGTAATGAAAAGTTCGCCAGAGTACTTAAGACGATTCGTGACACGAGGGACGCCATTCCTTTATTCTTAAAAAGCGCAGAAAATAACATAGAACTTATTGATACGCTTACCGAATTTAATGTTGAACAAGGAAGTGTTATTGCGTATTTAGGAAAACCCATCGATTTTGAAGATGTAATTACAGCCACTCGAACAAAAGTTCAAAAAGACGTATAAGGGAATTTTAAAACACTCGATGGTATTTTTGAGGTCCTTTCACCAAATAAGGTGTTGAAATATAACTACTCAAGTTTTAATAGGTGTTACAATATTACAAATAAGCTTTTATGAATGAAATAATAGATATGCAATCCTACTTTACTGCCATTGCATATCTTGGATTTGCCTTGACCATAGTTTCATTTTTACCCCTATACACCAAAAAGGCTAAGATTACCTATATAGTTCCTCTTTTAATTTTTGGTTTTTTATTATACACTGTGAACGCACCGCTGCCTTGGCCAGACCCGTTATACGATTTGAATTATGGTAAAATAGTCACCGAAATAATTGTCATTATAAGTTTAATGACAGCAGGCCTGAAAATAGGAACCCATTATAAATGGAGCGAATGGAAAAGACCTTTATCTCTCATTTTTATAACCATGCCATTATTTATGGTATCGGTGTTTGCAATTAGCTTTTATTTTCTTGGTTTAAACGGGCCTGTTTCATTGTTGCTGGCAGCAGTTTTGGCCCCAACCGATCCGGTTCTCGCATCAGAGATGCAATTAAAAGAACAACAGCATGAACACGACAAAGAGACCGGTATGCAATTCACACTTACCGCAGAAGCGGGGATTAATGACGGATTGGCTTTTCCATTCGTATTTTTAGCAATTCTTTGGTCTAAATCCAATAGCTTCGGTGAGATTGATTGGGCACACTTTATAAATTTTTATCTGATATATAAAATCTTGGGAGGACTCCTCTTGGGTGCACTCATCGGATATGTTTACAGCAGCATCATAGCATTACACAAAAAAGAGAATAGAAAATACATACTTAATGGCTTCATAGCAGTCGCGCTTACATTTTTCTCCTACGGAGCAGCAGAACTTCTAAACACCTATGGCTTTATGTGTGTTTTTGCCACGGGCGTATTTGTGCAACACCATAGACCTAAAGATAAAAGCAAGGCAACCAAAGATTTTATGGTCCCATTTATTGAAGAAATAGAAAAGTTATTGGTTGTGCTGTGGACCATTTTCTTTGGAGGTGCTTTATGCTCGGGTATTTTGAATTATACGAATTATGAAGGGATTGTATTTAGTCTTGTTATTGTGCTAATTTTAAGACCTATCTTAGGCTATTTGGCCATGATAATCATGCCTTATTCCAATGCCAAACGCTGGGCTATTGGATTTTTCGGCATCAAAGGCATTGGCAGTGTTTTTTATTTAAGCTATGGGCTTTTACATGGCTTTTTTGAAGGATATACTGATTTATACGGAATTGTAAGCTATGTCATCTTATTCAGCATCATTATCCACGGACTGACGAGTCTTAGGGTATTGGACTATTTTAATTCGCTAAATACGAAGTAAAGTTGTTCGCGCCAAAGTTATTATCCCCGGCTCGCGCTAATGATTGAGGGAATCTCTTTCCATAAAAATGTAAAGCGGAGAATTGATCATTTAGAACCAAAAACAGTGCAACTCAAAATAATTGAGAACGGTATTCGTTCTATTTTTAAAGGAAAGACTTCTTATTAATGAAAAAAATTACACTTCTCTTGCTTTTTGCTTTTGCCGTCTTCTCATGTAAAAAGGATGACGGAAGAGCCTGCACCACCTGCAATTCCCCTCAAACTGCCAACTTCGAAGTTTGTGATGATGGCGAAGGCAATGCCACAGTCAACGGCGAAAATACCGGAACCTCTTTCGATGTGTATATTGCAGATCTCGAAGCTGCAGGAGCGACATGTGGAGGCTAGTCGTTAAGTTTTAAAACAGCCATAAATGCTTCCTGCGGAATCTCGACGTTACCCACTTGACGCATACGCTTTTTCCCTTTTTTCTGCTTTTCTAGAAGTTTCCGTTTCCTTGAAATATCCCCGCCATAACATTTTGCAGTTACATCCTTACGAAGTGCTTTCACGGTTTCACGTGCAATGATCTTAGCGCCAATCGCCGCCTGAATTGGGATGTCGAATTGCTGCCTCGGGATCAATTCTTTCAGTTTTTCGCACATTTTCTTACCAATATCGTAAGCATTGTCTTTGTGCAGCAAGGCAGAAAGGGCATCCACCACATTTCCGTTCAACAACACGTCTACCTTCACTAATTGTGAAGTACGCATTCCGATAGGTGAATAATCGAAAGAGGCATAGCCTCTGGAAACTGTTTTAAGACGATCGTAAAAGTCGAATACAATCTCTGCCAACGGCATATCGAACGATAGTTCAACACGCTCTGTGGTGAGGTACGTTTGATTAGTGATTTCCCCTCGCTTCTCGATACATAGCGACATCACAGGTCCAACATAGTCAGACTTAGTGATGATTGTAGCTTTAATATATGGCTCCTCTACTCGATTCAAGGAAGAAGGTTCCGGTAGATCTGAAGGATTATTGACCAAAATAATAGTGTCCGGTTCCTTGTTGGTATAGGCGTGGTAGGATACGTTTGGTACGGTGGTGATCACCGTCATATCAAACTCTCGCTCCAATCGTTCCTGAATGATTTCCAGATGCAACATTCCCAAGAAACCACAACGAAAACCAAAACCTAAGGCCGCAGAACTTTCGGGAATAAAAACCAAAGATGCATCGTTGAGCTGCAACTTCTCCATAGAAGCCCGAAGCTCTTCATAATCTTCGGTATCAACAGGATAGATTCCTGCAAACACCATGGGTTTTACGTCTTCGAAGCCTTCGATCATGTTGGTGGTTGGATTCTTGGCATCGGTAATCGTGTCGCCCACCTTTACCTCTTTCGCTTCTTTGATTCCTGTGATAAGATATCCTACATCACCGGTTTTTATAACTTCTTTAGGCTGTTGTTTAAGCCGAAGCGTACCTACTTCATCTGCATAATAAGATCGGCCGGTAGCCATGAACTTTATGTGCTGTCCTTTTCTAATTTCACCGTTTAGTACTCGAAAATAAGTTTCCACACCTCGGAAAGGATTGTACACAGAATCGAAGATAAGCGCTTGCAATGACTCCTCGGGATTTCCTTTAGGTGCAGGGATTCTTTTAATGATCGCTGCCAAGATCTCCTCAATACCGATCCCGGTCTTCGCACTGGCCGGGATTACCTCATCGGCATTACATCCTAATAAATCTACGATATCATCGGTAACTTCTTCAGGATTAGCAGAGGGAAGATCCACTTTATTCAATACGGGAATGATCTCCAGATCATTCTCCAAGGCTAAATACAAATTAGAAATGGTTTGCGCCTGAATACTCTGCGCAGCATCCACGACTAATAATGCTCCTTCACAGGCCGCTATGGAGCGTGAAACTTCATAAGAAAAATCAACGTGACCCGGGGTGTCAATTAGATTGAGAACGTAAGACTCTCCTTCATACACATAGTCCATTTGAATGGCATGGCTCTTTATTGTAATACCACGCTCACGTTCAAGATCCATGCTATCCAGCAATTGATCCTGTTTTTCGCGACTGGTCACAGAACCGGTTGCATCCAATAAACGATCGGCCAAGGTACTCTTACCGTGATCGATGTGTGCGATGATGCAAAAATTTCGAATGTTCTTCATAGCAATAGGTCTCAATTCGTTTGAGGCTGCAAATATAACTTAAAAAGACAGGATTATTCAATTAACCTTGTTTTCAGCGCAAAAAACTGAATATAGGATAATTCCTATTAAAAAAAAATGCCATCTTTGTATAGCGGCTTTCACAAACTCTACAACCATTTTTTTATCGCCACCTTAATTACAATCAACCAACTAAGCTGCACCCCAACATGAAAGCAATTGGATCCTTTATGGTGTTTTTGCTGTGTTCGATCCCCCTCTTCGCACAGGATTTTTCGGTTTCGGGAAAGGTGGAAGATGCTTCAGGGGAGCCTATGGCATTTCTTACAGTATTGGTTTTTTCAGAAAATGACCCTACAACTCCGTTGGCCGGAACTACCTGCGACGAACAAGGAATGTTTGTCATCGACAATCTTGTATCGCAGTCATACAGATTTACCTTCAGTTTTATTGGCTATGAAACTCAAGAGCAATTACTCGAACTTACAAACAATATGAGCCTACCTACCATTACTATGGAGAAGGCTGCCGAAGTGTTGGAGGAATCTGTTGTGACAGTGAAGAAACCTCTCATACATAAAGAACCCGGAAAACTTGTGGTCACCGTTGAGAACAGTTCGCTCTCTACCGGAAATACCTTGGAGCTACTTTCCAAGACACCGGGAGTGTTGGTGTTGCAGGACAAGGTGACCATTAAGAACGCCGCAACGACTATTTATATCAATGGGAAGCGGGTATACCTATCAGACACCGAGATCGCCTCATTCTTGAAAAGTTTGGATGCTTCGGTGATCAAGACGATTGAGGTGATCTCAAATCCTTCAGCCAAATACGATGCCGATGCCGGTGTCATACTTAATATCATTACCTCAAGACCAATTTCGGTAGGCTATAAGGGATCAGTTGAAGGTCGGTATGAACAAGCGGTATTTCCTAAATATTCTATAGGTACTTCTCATTTTTATAAAAATGACTGGCTCAATGTTTTTGGAAACTATAGTTTTAGTCCGCGCAAGGAGTATAAAGACCAATTCGATGAAATTCGTTTTTTCAACGAAGATGAAGTAACCACCCGATCGTTGTGGGAAACGAATTTTACTCGAACTACCCACTCCTATGCTCATCAAGGTAACTTGATTGCCGATGTTACCATAGACGAAAAGAATTCCATAAGCCTCACCTCTAATGTATTCGTTTCCCCTAATACAACGTTTCACAATACGGTATTTGCCGAGATCTTTGACGCTCAAAAACAATTGGACTCAACCTTTCGAACCAACAGCATGTTGGAAAACGACCAAAAAAACCTCGCTTTCAGTGCTGCCTATAATGCCACGTTGGATGAAAAGGGAACCGGCTTGACAACTACCATAAACTACATTGTTTATGACGACGAACAACAGCAGTATGTGGTTACCAATTATTTTCGTCCCAACGCGGATCTGTTGCGGACCAACAGTTTTTTTACTTATGCGCTTCAGGACAGTGATATTGCAACGGGTGCCATCGACCTAAAAATTCCAGAGGATTCGGGAACGTGGGAAATGGGATTGAAGTATTCTAATATCGACACACAAAGCAGGCTCGATTTTTTTAACACGAATTCGGGTTTGCTGCAATTCGATCCCAATCTGTCAGATTCCTTCACCTATCTGGAATCCATCTACGCGGGATACCTTTCGTTTTCAAAACGGTGGAAGAAGTGGGATCTTGTTGCAGGATTACGTACCGAATTTACAGCCGTGGAAGGGCTTTCCAGATCGCTTGGCCTTGTTAATAATCAGGAGTACATTGAGTTTTTCCCGTCCCTTTCCCTTCAGTATACGGTAAACGATCTCAATGCGCTAGGAATTAATTTTGCACGGCGTATTGAACGGCCTCGATACCAAAGCCTTAACCCGTTTAAATATTTTTTGAATGAGAATAATTTTAACGGAGGAAACCCCAATCTTGTTCCGGCGATCGATTCAAAAATAACAATAAGCTATAATTATAAAAGCAAATGGTTTGTCGATGTGTATTATCACCATACCGACAACGCCCTAAGCACCTTGCGCTTTCAGGATAATGAAAATTCGATCACGCGCACCGTGGATGCCAATCTTATACAAGACTTTCAGTACTCCGTAGATGTGCTGCACGTTTCTTCTCCCCTTAGCTGGTGGTATCTTAGTGTGTATGCATCCGGTTTTTATTTTGAGAATGAGTTTTTCGCTTTGGAAAGTCAGCAAGACACCTATTCTAACAGCACCTTCGGATTTTACGGAAACATCAACAACAACCTCACCCTCTCGAAGGACAAGTCGTTTACCGGGGATCTTACAGCTTTTTATCTATCTGATTTCATTTACGGTTCATTTGATTATGGCAATCAGTTCTCCCTTTCGGTTTCTCTTCGGAAAGCATTTTGGAACAATACCGCCAGTGTGAGCTTAGGAGTTTCAGATGTGTTCAACACCTACAACGTCCCCGTCGTTTCAAACTATTACAATCAGCAAAACAGCTATTTTGCGCAACCCGAATCACGGCTGTTTCGCGTGAGCTTTAAGTATACCTTCGGAAATGCCCGACTTAGCGATAACAATCGCGATATCAAACCGGAGGAGACCGAACGATTGGAAAAGAACTAATCGCACCTTTTTTCCGAAGCAGAGAAAACAAAGTAAATTGCTTATTTTTGCAGCAGCTATGGCAAAGATCGGAAATATAGATGTGGGAGAATTCCCGTTATTGCTCGCTCCTATGGAGGATGTGAGCGACCCTCCTTTTCGCGCACTTTGCAAGGAACAAGGCGCCGATGTAGTGTACACAGAATTCATCTCTTCGGAAGGCTTGATTCGCGATGCGGCGAAGAGCGTCATGAAGTTGGATATCTATGAAAAAGAACGACCCGTTGGGATTCAGATCTTCGGCGCAGTCCTCGATTCCATGCTCCAAAGTGTTGAGATCGTAGAGGCGAGCGGTCCGGACATTATTGATATTAATTTTGGTTGCCCCGTCAAGAAAGTAGTGAGCAAGGGCGCAGGTGCCGGAATTTTAAAGGATATCGATCTCATGGTTTCTCTAACCGAGGCCATGGTAAAACATACCAAACTGCCCATTACTGTTAAAACGCGTCTAGGGTGGGATCACGACTCCATACGAATTGTAGAAGTTGCCGAACGCTTGCAGGACGTAGGTTGTAAGGCACTTTCCATTCACGGAAGAACCCGTGCGCAAATGTATAAAGGGGAAGCAGATTGGGCTCCTATTGCCGAGGTTAAGAACAATCCGCGTATGCACATTCCTATTTTTGGCAACGGAGATGTTGATTCACCCGAAAAGGCCAAGGAAATGCGAGATGTTTACGGTCTTGACGGAGCTATGATAGGTCGTGCAAGTATTGGGTATCCGTGGTTCTTTAAAGAAGTAAAGCATTATTTTGAAACAGGAGAGCACGCATCTCCCCCTACCATGGCAGAACGCGTAGCTGCGGCAAGAAGACACCTTCAAATGGCCATTGACTGGAAAGGGGAGCAGTTGGGTGTTTTTGAGACACGCCGCCACTATACCAATTACTTTAAAGGTATTCCCAATTTCAAGGAGCACCGAATGAAGATGGTCACCAGCGATGATGCCGCTTCGGTGTTTGAAGCTTTTGATGAAGCTCTTGAATTATTTGGCGACTATCAGTTTGCTTAATTAAGAAGTTTTTCTCGTACTCTTCCGGAAGCGATCTTAGAAGCGATGAGCCCTAAAATAGTGATCGTGGCAAAAACCACCAGAACATTAATCAATTTTAAAGATACCGGATAGGGAAGGGTGGCTGTAATATTGACAAATTCAAACTGAAGTTGCGCACCCACGGCAAGAACACCAAGCAGGATACCCAGTAGTCCGCCAAAGGTAGTCAACAGCGTACCTTGTAAAAAGAATATTTTACGAATCTCCGGTAAGGTAGCCCCTAAATTGTACAGTGTTTTAATATTCTTCCTTTTATCAAGGATCATCATAATAATAGAACCTATTACATTAAACAGTGCAATAATAAGCACCAAGGTAAAGATGAGGTAGACGGCAATATTTTCGGTGTTCAACATCTTATACAGAGCGTCATTCTGCTGTATGCGATTCTTAATGACTATTTCTTCTGAAAAGAGAGGTTTCAATTGTTCGCGAATACCTTCTTCAGAAACACCCGGCAGGAGTTTCAACTCTATTGCCGAAACGGCTGTACTATCCATTTGAAGTAAAGTACGGGCGAATTCAATATCGGAAAAAACATATTTTGAATCCAAGTCCTCATTCACCTGATATACGCCGGACACTACGACCGATTGTTTTCTAAAGGCATCGGAAGGATCCAGCGCATTGAGCTGTCCGGTTCCGGGTGTTGGCACATAGAATTACTAATAGTCGATATAATCTTGTATTCCAATTGAAAGTTTTGCAGCGGTTCCTAACCCTATCACAACTTCGGGTTCATCGTGTGCTAACCAATTGCCAAAATAAAGGATGCTGTCTATAGGATTTACGGCCTTATAATTTGTATCGGTCCCTTTTATATATGCAATGTGGTTTTTTCCCTTATACTGAAGGAAAACCCGCTCTTCAATAGTTTTTGAGTAAGAAGCAACGCCCGGCACTTCCATTAGTTGCTTTTCTTTATCTTCATGAAAGGACAGTGTCTTACCACGTGCAGGAAATACTTTAAGGTCGCTGTCGAATACATTAGTGAACTGTAGACTAAAATCTTTCAGCCCCGAAAAACCGGAAAGAACTATAAATAAGGACATCGCCCCAACAACTACCCCAACCGCAGCAATACCTGTTATAATATTGATGGCATTATTGCTGCTTTTGGAGAATAAGTAGCGCTTTGCGATGTACAAAGGAAATTTCACCTTAACTTTTTTTGCGTTTGGGTAAAATAGTTGGATCTTCAATAGGGTTTTCGTCGCCTTTGACTGCTTTCTCAATACGCTCTATGTACTCCAAAGAATCATCGTTATAAAACTGAAGGTCGGGCATTTTGCGAAGTTGGTGCCGTGTAAGTTGTGCAATTTGATGCTTGATCTTTGATTTTAGCACGTTGAGATCCTTGGTCACGCCTTCGGCCTTTTCGGCGGGAAAGACACTCACATAAACCTTTGCTATCGAAAGGTCGGTTGTAACGGTTACTTTGGATACGGAAAGGATGATCCCCAATTGCCCTGCTTCACGCAGCATGCTCTGTAATACATTGGCTAGGTCGTTTTGTAGAACGCCCGCAATTTTCTTCTGTCTGTTACTTTCTTCCATACTACAAAAGTAGCATATTTAAAGGTTTGATATTTTTTTAATTAACGATACATTTACAATTATGAAGAAAATTGAACATCTTGGGATTGCTGTGAAAAATCTTTCTGAAGCTAATGATGTCTACTCACGATTATTAGGCAGCCCTCCCTACAAAACAGAAACTGTAGAGAGTGAAGGGGTGAACACGTCTTTTTTTGCTTGTGGCGAAAGTAAGATCGAGCTTTTAGAGGCTACAAATCCAAACAGTCCCATTGCAAAATTTTTAGAAAGGAAAGGAGAGGGGATCCATCACGTAGCGTTTTACGTAGATAATATTGAAGCCGAAGTAAAACGTTTAAAATCGGAAGGGTTTCAAATTTTAAATGAAACGCCTAAACGCGGCGCAGATAACAAATGGGTTGTATTTATACACCCCAAGTCTGCTAACGGGGTCTTGATAGAGTTGTGTCAGGATGTGGATCCTAGCGATCCATAACCTAATAATAACCTAAAATAGTTTTGCATTAAAAGCAAAGTGTTTTACATTTGCAGACTGTTTTAGGTCCCATAGCTCAGCTGGTTAGAGCACCTGACTCATAATCAGGGGGTCCATGGTTCGAGCCCATGTGGGACCACTTTTTTATTTCAGAGCATTAGTTAGAGTAGTGCTTACGAGTTTTTTCAGGTATTTGACAGGGCGAGAAGCATGCACTGAACGAAGTTGAAGTGAGCCCATGTGGGACCACTTTTTTTAAGACGGTGCGTTTTTTGAAGTATGAACAAGCATTTATACCCTTATAAAGGGTTTAAAAATATGTACATCCCTTTGCCTCGTTTGTACCAACCTACAGTCTGGAAAGTCTGTGAGGGACATTTTTTTGATGGGCGTTATTTGAAGCAACTGTATCATCTTGATCTGCATTTAAAAGGTTGAGAATATTTAGAATAGCAGGAATAATTTAATAACTTGCAAATAATAAGGGAAGTGTTCCCTAAAAAGCATGTTATTTATTCAAAACGAAGCAATTAAATTTTAAAAACTGAGTTAATAAGTTTTGGATAAATTGAATTTTTATTTGATGTTTAAAAAAAATTATTACATTAGCCCCTGAATATGCGACCCCAAATCGTTATAAAAACCATCATGGTACTTTGTTTACTTTCAAGTACCTCTATGCTTGCACAGCTTTCGGGCGGTGACTCAGGCACACCCCCTCCACCCAAAACCCCGCCACCGGAGCTACCACTGGATAGTGGAATTGCATTATTGCTCTTGGCAGGAATTATTTACGGCTGTTACGTGGTTTACAGCCACTTAAGATCTACAAGTAGCCGCTCATAAGTCGCTTCACGTACTTTCCAATCACGTCAAATTCTAAGTTTACCAAGTCTCCTTCTTTCAACAAATTGAAATTAGTATGCTCATACGTATAGGGGATGATCGCCACACGAAAAGAATCTTTCTTAGCATCTACAACGGTTAGGCTTACCCCATTCACCGTGATCGATCCCTTCTCTATGGTAAGGTTGCCTAATGACGAATCATAATCAAAACTAAAATACCAACTGCCATTCACCTCTTTTATTTTTGAACAAACAGCTGTTTGATCCACATGCCCCTGGACAATGTGTCCGTCAAGACGATCGCCCAATCGCATTGCACGCTCAAGATTTACGAGACTGCCTAACGCCAGGCGTCCTAAGTTGCTCTTATCTAAGGTTTCTTTAACGGCAGTGACTGTATAGGTCTCAGGAGTAAGATCCACAACAGTAAGACACACCCCGTTATGTGAAACACTTTGGTCGATTTTTAAATGGGAACTTAATTCGCTTTTAACTTGAATGTCCAAATTTTCTCCTTCGCTCTTAAGATCGGTGATTTCACCGATTGCTTCAATAATTCCTGTAAACATGCTTACATTTAGTTACATTTGTACTGCAAAAGTAACAATAAAATAAAGGCATTAACCACGAATGAATAAGCAAGATAAAATTGTATTGGGAATTTCGATAGGAGATTTGAACGGCATTGGAAGCGAGGTCGTACTTAAAACTTTTGCCGATTCTCGGATGTTGGAATTTTGTACTCCGGTTATTTTTGCATCGGTTAAGCTGATGTCTTTTTTCAAAAAAGCATATGAGCTGGATATTTCTTTTCATGGCATCGATGCTGTGGAAGATGTAGTTCAGAAAAAAATAAACGTTTTGAACGTTTGGAAAGAACCCGTAGATATCGAGTTTGGAAAAGATGACAAGAAAATGGGAGCCTATGCTTTACAGTCTTTGGAAGCTTCGGTGGCAGCACTGAAGGCCCAAAAGATCGACGTCTTGGTAACGGCGCCTATTAATAAATCAAACATCCAATCTGAAACTTTTACCTTTCCGGGACATACAGATTATCTCGCAAAAGAATTGGAGGGCGAGAGTCTTATGCTAATGATTTCTGAAGGACTGCGCGTGGGACTACTCACAGATCACGTAGCAGTCAAGGATGTATCTAAAACCATCACCCGCGAACTCATTGAAAAGAAGATCAATATTATTCACAGAACCTTGATCCAAGATTTCGGAATTGAAAAACCTCGCATCGCTGTTTTAGGGATCAATCCGCATGTGGGAGATAATGGTGTTATCGGGGATGAAGATGACAAGACCTTGATACCCACATTGGACAATCTGCGTAAAAATGGGAAGATCGTCTATGGTCCTTATGCAGCCGATAGCTTTTTTGGATCTGGAAATTACAAAAACTTCGACGTGATCGTTGCATCGTATCATGACCAAGGACTTATTCCTTTTAAAACCCTCGCTTTTGGTTCCGGGGTCAATTACACTGCAGGCCTAAGCCGAATCCGAACCTCTCCCGACCACGGCACAGCCTTCGATGTAGCGGGTAAGAATCAGGCAAATCACGACTCGTTTAAAGAAGCAGTATTTGCTGCAATCAATATCTACAAAAGGCGCAACGAATACGAAGAAATGGCTAAAAATCCCCTGCAAACAAATCGCAGAAAACAGCTTTCAAAAAAGAAAGGATAAATTATTTTCCTATTCAATTAATTTTTTATCTTTGCACCCGCCTTATTGCTAAGGTGTACGCGTAAAATTGGTGTGATCATGAAGGAATTGAAAGAATTTACCATCCCTTTCGTGGGATTGAAATTAGGAGAACATCACTTTGATTTTACCATCGGCCCTTCGTTCTTTGAGCATTTTGAGTATGACGAATTTAATGATGTAGCCATTAAACTCGACGTTGTATTGATCAAGAAAACCACCTTATTGGAATTTACACTTTCTTTCAATGGGTATGTAAATGTCCATTGTGATAGTACCAATGAGCCTTACGATCAAGAAATTTTAGGAGATTATCATTTTGTGGTAAAATTTGGTAATGAATACAACGATGAAAATGAAGACCTATTAATACTTCCACATGGAAGCTATGAGGTAAACATTCAACAATATGTGTACGAATCTATTGTGCTGGCGCTGCCGGCAAAAAGAATTCATCCGGGTGTTGAAGATGGAACATTACAAAGCGACATACTTGTTAAACTTGAAGAATTAAGTCCGAAGGAAACAAAAGAAGAAAAAGCTCCCGAAGGTGACGATACCGATCCACGATGGGACTCATTAAAAAAACTATTAACGGATAAATAAAATATAGTAATGGCACATCCTAAAAGAAAAATCTCGAAAACCAGAAGAGATAAGAGAAGAACGCATTACAAAGCAACAGCTCCTCAAATCGCTACCGATCCAACAACAGGAGAGGCTCACTTGTACCACAGAGCTCACTGGCACGAAGGTAAATTGTATTACCGCGGGCAGGTTGTAATCGATGCGACCGAAGAAGTAGAAGCGTAGGTTGCTTTCACATAATCTTTACAGACTCTCACACTCTTGTGAGAGTTTTTTGTTTTTTCTAGTTCAAACTTCAAAAACAACCTCTTTTTGAGTCGTTTTTGATTAAATTTTAGTAATTTTCCTTCCTTATTAAGGATTTTGACCAATTACCGAATCTAATTCAAATATATGAGTACAATTACAGCAGCAATCACAGCTGTAGGAGGCTATGTACCGGACTACGTTCTCACCAATAAGATCCTTGAGACTATGGTGGATACCAATGATGAATGGATCACGACAAGAACAGGAATTAAAGAACGTAGAATTTTAAAAGATAAGGATAAAGGCACCTCCTATTTGGCGATTCAAGCTGCCAAAGACCTACTCTCTAAAAGCAATACCGACCCTAAGGATATAGACATGGTTATTATGGCAACAGCCACGCCCGATATGCCCGTTGCCGCTACAGGTGTTTACGTTGCTACAGAAATAGGTGCCGTAAATGCTTTTTCTTTCGACCTGGTCGCTGCGTGTTCCAGTTTCTTATATGGAATGTCTACAGCCGCTCGTTACATAGAATCCGGAAAATATAAAAAAGTATTATTATTGGGAGCCGACAAAATGTCTTCCATCATCGATTATGAAGATCGAACTACTTGTATCATCTTTGGTGATGGCGGAGGAGCGCTTCTTTTTGAACCCAATACGGAAGGGTATGGAGTCTTGGACGAATATCTTCGAAGCGATGGTATTGGCAGACAAAGTCTAAAAATCGATGCCGGAGGCTCATTATTACCCCCAACGGCTGAGACCGTGGCCAAAAAACAACACTTTGTCTTTCAAGACGGAAAAACTGTATTTAAATTTGCCGTATCAAATATGGCAGATGTAAGTGAGAAGATCATGGAACGTAATAACTTAAAGGGGGTGGACGTTGATTGGCTGGTCCCGCATCAAGCCAATAAGCGAATTATTGATGCCACAGCAAAACGAATGAAACTTCCGGAAGAAAAAGTGATGATGAACATTCATAAATATGGGAATACAACATCAGCAACACTTCCTCTTTGTATTAGGGATTACGAAAAACAATTAAAAAAAGGCGATAATCTTGTCTTTGCCTCTTTTGGAGGCGGATTTACCTGGGGCGCCGTCTATGTAAAATGGGCGTACGATCCACAATAAAACAAACAGAACGATAATAAACACCAAAATTATGGATTTAAAAGACATTCAGAATTTAATAAAGTTCGTGGCCAAGTCCGGAGCTAGTGAAGTAAAGCTAGAGACAGACGACGTAAAGATAACCATTAGAACCGGCAGCGACAGTAAAGGAGAAACTACGTACATTCAGCAGATTCCTACAATGGCAGCACCACAACAAGCTGCTGCTGCTCCGGCACCAGCCGCAGCACCTGCGCCCAGCACGGCAGCACCTGCAGCACCTGCGGACGAATCTTCAAAATACATCACAATCAAATCACCTATTATTGGAACGTTCTACCGTAAACCATCACCGGACAAACCAATGTTTGTTGAGGTGGGAAGCACGATAAGTGCGGGGGATGTATTGTGCGTTATTGAAGCAATGAAGCTTTTCAATGAGATAGAAAGTGAAGTTTCCGGGAAAATTGTTAAGATATTGGTGGATGATGCTTCTCCTGTAGAGTTCGATCAGCCGTTATTTTTGGTAGACCCTTCGTAAATTGTCAAATCCCAAATCCTAAAGATTAAATTCCGGACATTATCTGGTATTTACTGTTTGCGGTTTGAAATTTCAATGAATTATGTTTAAAAAGATATTAATAGCAAATAGAGGAGAGATTGCACTTCGTATTATTCGCACGTGTAAAGAGATGGGTATTAAAACCGTTGCCGTGTACTCCAAAGCCGATGAAGAGAGCTTGCACGTTCGTTTTGCAGACGAGGCCGTATGTATTGGACCGCCGCCCAGCAGCGAAAGCTACCTCAAGATTTCAAATATTATTGCAGCGGCAGAGATCACAAATGCCGATGCCATACATCCGGGTTACGGATTTCTTGCTGAAAATGCAAAATTCTCTAAGATATGTGAAGAGCACAATATTAAATTTATTGGCGCTTCTCCCGAAATGATCGAAAAAATGGGGGACAAAGCCATGGCTAAGACCACCATGCTGGCAGCAGGGGTGCCTTGCGTTCCGGGTAGCGAGGGAATTATCCCGGATTTTGAAACATGTAAAAAATTAGCTAAAGAAACAGGATATCCGGTCATGCTAAAGGCTAGTGCCGGAGGCGGAGGAAAAGGTATGCGGGCCGTTTGGAAAGAAGAAAACCTCCAAGCAGCTTGGGAATCGGCACGACAAGAAAGTAAAGCTGCTTTTGGCAATGATGATATGTACATGGAAAAGCTTATTGAAGAACCAAGACATATCGAAATCCAGGTGGTTGGAGACAGCACAGGAAAAGCTTGTCATTTGAGCGAACGCGATTGCTCAATTCAACGCCGACATCAAAAACTTACCGAAGAAACTCCCAGTCCGTTCATGACCAAAAAGCTTAGAAACGACATGGGAATGGCTGCAGTAAAAGCAGCAGAATTTATAAAATATGAAGGCGCAGGAACCGTAGAATTTCTGGTGGACAAACACCGCAATTTCTACTTTATGGAAATGAATACTCGTATTCAAGTGGAGCATCCTATCACCGAACAGGTGATCGATTTCGATTTGATTCGTGAGCAAATACTTGTGGCTGCAGGAGTTCCAATTTCCGGTAAGCACTACACGCCAAATTTGCATTCTATAGAATGCAGGATCAATGCGGAAGATCCCTATAATGATTTCCGTCCTTCACCCGGAAAGATCACGGTCTTACACGCTCCGGGAGGACACGGCGTGCGTTTGGATACCCATGTGTATGCCGGCTATGTTATTCCGCCAAATTACGATTCAATGATTGCAAAGCTTATAACAACGGCTCAAACACGGGACGAGGCGATCAATAAAATGAAACGCGCTTTAGACGAATTTGTAATCGAAGGAGTAAAAACCACCATTCCGTTTCACCGTCAGTTAATGGACCACCCCGATTATGTAGCGGGGAATTACACCACTGCCTTCATGAATTCTTGGAAGATGGACGCTCCTCAAGAAGAGTAAGTTTGTAATACTAATTTCTAAAGAGCACCAAATCCTAAAGAATAACGGATTTTGGTGCTTTTTTAGTCTATATAGGCTGGGTTTCTCCCATTTTGTAGCACTTTTAAGGCGAAAGTCTGTCTCATACTACGTGTTAATGCAGTATCTTAACCAAGTAAATTTTTAAAAAACTGAGAATGAATCTATCCTATTGGGAACGGAAAACGTGGCTGGAAGATATTGACCATGCGATCATTGGAAGCGGAATCGTAGGATTAAGCTGTGCTCTAGCGCTTCGGAAAAAATACCCAAAAGCGAAGATCGTAGTCTTCGAAAAAGGTTCACTGCCCAGCGGTGCCAGTACTAAGAATGCCGGTTTTGCTTGCTTTGGAAGCGTTTCAGAAATTTTGGAGGACCTTAAAACTCATACTGAAGCAGAGGTCGTACAATTGGTAAACGATCGTGTAGCGGGTCTCGAATTACTTCGAGAAACGCTTGGGGATAAGAATCTCGATTATCAACAACATGGCGGATATGAATTATTCTCAAAAAATGATCCTGACCTATATGAGGAATGTCTTTTAAAGATTCCGTACATCAACGATTTACTAAAAAATGTTTTTTTATCGAAAAAAGACATTTTTTCAATTAAAAACGACGTATTCGGCTTCAAAAACATTCAAAACAAGCTTATTTTTAATGAATATGAAGGTCAACTGGATACAGGCCGAATGATGCTCGCGCTACTAGAAAAAATATCGAAAGAGAGTATTTTAGTGATAAATTGCGCTAAAATTGATGCTTTTGAGCAAAAAAACAGTGAAATATTACTAAAAATGTCTAATTCTGAAGATTTGTCGGTTGCATCGCTGTTTATCGCCACCAATGGTTTCGCTCAGCAATTTGTACGTGACGATGTACAACCCGCAAGGGCACAGGTGCTCATTACGAAACCTATTGCCGAATTAAAGGTTCGAGGGACCTTTCATTTGGACAAAGGGTACTATTATTTCAGGAATATTGATAACAGAATTCTCTTGGGAGGTGGCAGAAACTTAGATTTTAAGACAGAAAAAACTTCCGAAGCAGGGCTTACAGCGCTTGTACAAAATCGATTGGAAGAATTACTCTCTCATACAATACTACCCGATACGGCATTCGAGGTCGACACTAGATGGAGCGGTATCATGGGTGTAGGCGGCCAAAAGAAACCGATCTTAAGAGAGTTGGTGCCCAATGTCTATTGTGGCGTTCGTCTTGGTGGGATGGGGGTCGCCATAGGAAGCTCCGTAGGCCAACAATTAGCTAATTTGCATCAGAAATGAAACGTTTTTTTAGATTTATTCTCAAAGGTATTGGGTGGTTTGTGGTTCTCACCGTCCTTTGGGTATTACTGTATGGAGCCCTGCCGGTGCCGTACACCCCGCTCATGGGAATTCGGGCCATATCGGCAGGAAAGGAAGAGCAAACGAGGCACGACTGGGTACCTCTTACACAAATCTCACCTTATTTACAATTAGCGGTAATTTGTTCTGAAGATCAAAATTTCACGAAACATAATGGATTTGACGTAGAATCGATCAAGAAAGCTTACGAAAACAACAAAAAAGGTAAAAAAATAAAGGGAGGGAGCACCATTTCTCAACAAACTGCCAAGAATGTTTTTTTATGGCCTCATAGAAATTGGTTCCGTAAAGGAATGGAAACCTATTTTACATTTTTGATCGAGACATTTTGGACGAAAGAACGAATACTAGAAGTCTATCTTAACAGTATTGAAATGGGAAAAGGAGTGTATGGAGCCGAAGCTGCCGCACAATATTGGTATCATAAACCGGCAAACAAACTAGGTCGGGAGGAAGCAGCAGCCATTGCAGCTATCCTTCCGAATCCGCAGAACTACAAGGCGAACCCCAGGTCCAGATACATCCAAAATAGGACTGCGTGGATTGTGAAACAAATGCGGAATTATGGTACTTTTGACCTAAAAGAAAAAGATTCGGAATGACCGTTATAGAACTTAAATCTGCCTTAAAAGACCAATGTGCTCTCGTGGTGGAAAAACGATTTCAGAAAATAAAACAATCGATTGCCGATATTGAAGAATCGTTGTTAGAAGAGTCAAAAAACAGCAGCGGTGATAAACATGAAACCGGACGAGCGATGCTTCAGATAGACCGGGAGAATGCGGGAAAACAGTTACAAGAGATCGAGAATCTTCAATCTTTGGTAAAGAAGATTGACGTAAAAGCAACGTCAGATTATGCCCGCTTGGGCAGTCTTGTTTATACCAATCACGGAACTTTCTTCATTAGCATTTCCAAAGGTGCCACGGTAGTCAATGAACTAACCTATTTTTGTGTCGCACTTCATTCTCCTATTGGAAACTTTCTCTCCGGAAAGCGAATAAAGGATTCCTTTACATTTAATGAAAAAGAATATACTATTTCAAGTATACAATAACCTTACAACCAACTTTGCTCTTTTTGGGTTGCATCCCAGATCTTCACCTCCAGGATGGCGGCGACGTCCTTTGCCATTGCGAAAGCAGCACCGGGTTCTTCTGAAACATACGCTTCAATATGCTTATTCGAAGCGTAGAACAAATTAACCTTAAAGACATCAAACCCCAAATGAGCTTCGGCAGTAATCACTCGAGCTCTGCTGGTCTTTCGCGTCTTAAATACCGAAATATAGTCAATAGCAGGCAACGGTCTCCATGTGCCAAAATCAAATACCAATATGGAATGTAGTTTTCTATACCGCATTTTTTCCAGATCAAGCTCGACTCCTTCAATATAAGAGAGTCGTAATGCGGCACCTAAGAGTACAATGCCAAACAGAGTGCCTTCGAAGAATAGATATACCGCTGCGATCGAAAGCACTATCGAAAAGATAATTTTAGCACGGGAAAGCGAAGGGAGATTTTTATAAGTCATTAGCTATTTCAATAAAAACGTCATCGAATCTTTTTCCTTGCTTCTACTGTTATAGCAGAACCTTCTGCCAGCAGTACAGAAATTGGTTCTTGCTGATTGAGCATATCAAAATCAGTTCCGTAATTGGCAGTAAAATCAATAGTACTATCGAATGTTAGGATGGGATATTGCAGCCATCTGGGGTGTGTTACTTCATACTCGTTCGTGGCGTGGTCATTTACTTTTGCATAACCCCAATAGTGTTCGGTAATAAATTCGGCTTCACTTTCGGGTTCGATGGTTGTTGCGTTAGCCTCGGCAATTCCTTTTATAAACTGCCAGCCGCTGTTGAGCCGCCAATGATAGGACACCTCTAAATGGTGTTTGTCCTCTCTCCATACATGTTTCATGGGACGGGTCTCATAGTGTTCTTTGTAAAACGTATTGGCTACCCACGTGATCGCAGGTTTTGGTACGATCTCTTTGACAAACACAACACCCCGCTTCCATTGTCCCTGTTCTTTTCGCTTGACATAGAATCGCAGGTTTACTTCCTCGAATGTGACATGATATGGAATTTTAAATCCGAGCAAGCGCGTATTCTCGAATAGAAAGCCAACCATACTCACATAACAACGACCACACCATAAGTCTAATTCGGTACCATAAGGGAGGTATTTTGTAAGAAGTGAAGGAGGTACTTCATAATTCGCCAAAAGCAATTTGCGCCATTCTGCAGTTAAAAAAGACATGATCACGTAATTACGTCTTCCAAAAGGAAAGATTCTACATCCATTTCTTGATCTGTGTGCAAAACGCTCACATCGCCTGTAGTTTCCAAGATCACTGCTTTTGCCTGTTCGAGTCGTATCACATTCGCTTCCCGAAGCTTTCCTCGAAGTTCATCTTTAGTGACCTTACATCGTTTTAAGTTCTCTTCCAAAAAGGCTCCATTACGCATAAGCAGGATAGGGGAATTGTCCAATACACTTTGAGCAGCATTGCTTTTAAATTGCAGCAACGATATAAGGTAATTCATAAAATAAAGCAGGCCAATAAGAACACCGCCCACCACCAATTTAGGATTCCCGGTACCAATGCTCATTGCAAACAGATTTCCTATGGCAATGGTAGTGATAAAGTCAAAGCCGGTCATTTTACTAAAACTCTTAAGTCCAAAGAACCGTGTGTACAAAATAAGGGCGCCGTAAAGAAGTAGGGTTCCTATAAGTACCGAAGCTAATGAATCCCATGAAAGATCTTTGGTGAAATACTCCCAGTTCATGATTGTTAAATTGATATGAACTTAAAGATACGCATATTGCAGCTAGGAAAAGCGATATCCACAACAATCTTAAAATTGGTTAATTGGGTGCGTATTTCTTCGGAATGGGGGTTTCAGTAGTTTCAGGCGTCCAATAAATGTTCACGACCCACCAACGAGCACCATCGAAAAACAATTGAATGCTGTTGATGCCCCTCATAAAGGGCTCGGGATCTTCTTCAGAATAAAAAGAAGCATAGGTGCTAAAGACGTGAGCTATGTTTCCGAAGCGTTCTTCCACGCGAAAGATCTCCTTTTCGAAAAATCCATTGTCCAACAACCACTGTTGGGATGCCGCAATATAAACCTCCGGAGTCATGTACCGAACTGTTGAAGTTCCATCGCTTGCTTTTCCGGTTGGAATAAGCTTTGCTTCAGAAGCGAAAAGATACCGAAACAACTCCCAGTCGCGTGCCGCTCCCTTTTCGCCGGAAATGACAGCATATAGCGTTGAAATCGTGCTATCGATGGTCTGTACTTTTTCCAGGTATTTGAGATCTTCGTTTTCCTGCGCCAATATAGATCCGGCGAGCATATACAAAGCAATAAAAAGGATCTTTTTACTCATGATATTGAAGGTATAGTGGTGTTTCCGGTTCAATCGCTTCAAAATGATCAAACCATATAATTGTTTCGCCCCTTACTGCTCGAATGCGATAATAACTGCCTTTAAAGTACGATTTTTTTACCATAACCCGAAGGGGCGTGACCGATTGTGAGTAAATTAATTGATGGGGTAGGACGATTCTTGTAGCTGCTGAAGCAGTCCCCGAAAACAGCACCTTTTCCGACAATTCTGAAAAATCATTAAAAAAACCCGCCTGATACGGTGTTTCAAGTGTTTTAAAAAAGGTTTCGGGGGAATCGATCCTGTCTAGGGTGCCGTCCTTCAGCACTAAGATCCTGTTTGAATAGGTCAAGGCTTCTTCTGCATCATGCGTGGCCGTAATACAGCTAATATTGTTCAGGGTCAAATATTCAAACAGATTTCGCCGTAAAGCATTCTTTCTAAAAGTGTCTATGTTGCTAAAGGGCTCGTCCAACAATAGCAATTGAGGTGCGTTTGCAAGGGCTTT
Source organism: uncultured Altibacter sp. (assembly GCF_963972995.1). Classification (NCBI taxonomy): domain Bacteria; kingdom Pseudomonadati; phylum Bacteroidota; class Flavobacteriia; order Flavobacteriales; family Flavobacteriaceae; genus Altibacter; species uncultured Altibacter sp. Next base: position 28,899 of record NZ_CAXAXI010000005.1, on the reverse strand, counting down.
TGCCAAAGCCACACGTTGTTTTTGTCCGCCACTAAGATGCTTCACCAAAGTCTTCTCAAAACCTTCGAGATCGACCACCCTTAGTAATTCCCGTATACGATCATGATCCTTTTCCTCTTCCTGCCTTGTAAGGTGGCTGCCCACATTTTCCCATACGGTGCTGAATGGCATAATGTTAAACTCTTGGGCTACCAGCTTCATAAAAGACTCCCCTGGAATGAGATGATGCTTGGGCCCCAAAAGCGGAGTGTCATTCCATGAAATTGCTCCTTTTTCCAAGTGCAGCAAGCCATAAATAATATGCAACAATGTCGATTTACCGCATCCGCTTTCTCCCAACACGGCAAGGTGTTCTCCTCTCTTTAATTGAAAGGAAATATCCTTCAGAATTTCTTTGTCTGAATAGGAGAAGGATTCAATGGAAACGTTTAACATAATAGCTGATACGAAAAAGTTGTTAGTTTTCCTAGATACAGAGAACTAACAACCTTTTTAATGAATGCCTAAGGGCTTATTCTTTTACTTTGTCATTTACTTTTTGCGGGAGCACCTCGTAACCCATATTATAGAGTGTAAAGCCAAATATATCGGCATATTCCTCAATGGTTTTTGTAATTGGTGTTCCGGCACCGTGACCTGCATCGGTTTCAATTCTAATAAGCACCGGATTATTTCCTGCCTGTTTTTCCTGAAGTTCGGCAGCGTATTTAAAACTATGTGCCGGTACCACACGATCGTCGTGATCTCCTGTTGTCACCAAGGTAGCGGGATACTCAACACCTGCCTTTACATTGTGGACCGGAGAATACCCTTTTAAATATTCGAACATTTCTTTACTGTCTTCTGCGGTTCCGTAATCATACGCCCATCCTGCACCTGCGGTAAAGGTATGGTAGCGTAACATATCCATAACACCAACGGCAGGCAAGGCCACCTTCATGAGGTCGGGTCGCTGTGTCATGGCAGCCCCCACCAAAAGTCCGCCATTAGATCCTCCGCGTACTGCAAGATAATCCGGCGATGTATAATTGTTGGCAATTAAATATTCTGCAGCAGCGATAAAGTCGTCAAAGACATTTTGTTTTTGCATCTTGGTCCCTGCCTTGTGCCATTCTTTTCCATATTCACCACCACCACGGAGATTGGGAACGGCGTAGACGCCGCCTTGCTCCATCCAAACAGCATTGGTAATACTAAAACTAGGTGTTAATGAGATATTGAAACCACCGTAACCATATAAGATAGTGGGATTCTTTCCATCGAGCTTTAACCCTTTTTTATGAGTGATGATCATTGGGATCTTGGTCCCGTCCTTAGAAGTATAGAATACTTGCTTGCTTTCGTAGTTTTCGGGGTTGAAATCTATAGCGGGTTTTCGGTACAGCTCTGAAGTTCCATTCTTAATATCGTATTTGTAAATACTACCCGGAGTAACATAATTTGTAAAGGAATAATATAATTCAGATTCGTCCTTTTTTGCACTAAAACCACCGGCACTCCCAACGCCAGGAAGATCCACCTCACGGATCAATTTTCCGTTATAATCATATTGAAGTACTTTGGATACGGCATCGACCATATACTCGGTGAAAATGAAGCCACCTCCGGTAGATGCTGTCAGCACATTTTGGGTTTCAGGAATAAGTTCCACCCAATTGTTGGGTGTAGGATTTGCAGCGTCCACGGTAACTATTTTTTGATTGGGAGCGTTGAGGTTCGTTACCAAAATAAGCTTAGTTCCCACGTTGTCCAAAACAAAAGTATCGCTGTCTGTATGATCCAACACGGTAACGAATTTGCCATTAGGATCTTCTAGATCTCTTATAAATAGTTTATTCCCCGAGGTTGAGGTTTTCGCGGTTACTACAAGGTACTTATTGTCTTGTGTGACATACCCATTCACATATCTATGTTTTTCCGCAGGAACACCGCCAAATATCAATTTGTCTTCTTGTTGTGGCGCACCAAGTTTGTGATAGTATAGCTTATGCTGATCGGTCTTAGCAGATAATTCGCTCCCTTCGGGTTTGTCGTAACTGGAGTAGTAGAATCCTTCGTTACCTTTCCATGAGAGTCCGCTAAATTTTATATCGACTAGGGTATCTTCCACCACTTGCTTGGTTTCAGCATTCATCACCAAGACCTTGCGCCAATCGCTGCCACCTTCCGAAATACTGTACGCTGCCGTTTTTCCGTCTTCAGAAAAACTAAGTCCGCCCAAGGAGATCGTCCCGTCTTCTTTAAAGGTATTCGGGTCTAAGAAAACTTCAGCGGTACCGGGATCCTCACCGGTTTTGAATCGATAGACCACATATTGGTTTTGCAATCCGTCATTCTTATAAAAGTAAGTATAATCACCTTCTTTAAAAGGAGCCCCTACTTTTTCATAGTTCCATAGAGCAGAAAGTCGCTCTTTCAAGGCTTTCCGGAATGGGATGTTATCTAAATAGTCAAAAGTAACTTTATTCTGCCTTTTCACCCAGTCCTCGGTTTCGGCACTTCTATCATCTTCAAGCCAGCGATACGGGTCGCTTACCTCCACACCAAAATAGGTATCTACGGTGTCAACTTTTTTGGTTTGCGGGTAGGTCACAGCAACGGATTCTTTTTTAGTTTCTTCTTTACAGGCTACGAATATAAGTGCCATAGAAAAAGGGATAATGTACTTTTTCATCTTTTTTTGATTAATTAAGAGCCGTAAAAATAGTAAAAACTACGAGTTCAAACAGTTATAATGTGGTTAGAACCTTAAACAGGGGTGTAATTTTAACTAATACTGAAACAATGGACGGTACGCACGCCAGTATTTGTAAATAAGGATCGCGTTGAATACCGTGATCACGATGGCCACAATTACATCTGAAACATCCAAAAACAAATGGAAGAGCAGAATGTTTATTGAGATAGGCGCAAAGAGGATCAATGCAAAGGGAACCCATTTATTGATCAGAAGTAAAAGACCTACGGTAAGCTCCAAGATCGCAACCACGTAAAAGACGTAGCCCGAACTTTTAAGAGATTCCAAAAAGTTTGCAGCTGCATTGGGCATTTCAAACATGGGCATAAAATCGATGAATTTATTCAATCCGAAAAAGAGAAGAATGAGACCCAAAAGGATGCGAAGGATTTTAGTAAAAGTTGAATTCATAGGGATGGCGATTAGTGTTAAACAACTAAATATAAACAAAATAAAAACACGCAGTGAATTTGTGCGCTGCGTGTTTACAAATTTGTAGTCTATAGAAGGCTAAACCAGCGAATTTGCTACCAAATATTCTGCGATTTGAATGGCGTTAGTCGCTGCTCCTTTGCGCAAGTTGTCACTTACGATCCACATATTAAGTGAATTTGGCTGCGTTTCATCCCGGCGAATTCGGCCGACAAACACGTCGTCCTTATCGTATGCATACATGGGCATGGGGTAGGTATTGGTATCGGGATTGTCCTGAACGGTTATTCCGGGAACCTCATGAAGGATGGATCGAACCTCTCCGAGTTCGAAATCTTTGAGAAATTCTACGTTGACCGCTTCGCTATGGCCACCCGCCGTTGGGATTCGAACCGCGGTAGCCGTTACCGAAAAGCTTCTGTCATCCAATATTTTTTGCGGCTCACGTGCCAACTTCATTTCTTCTTTGGTATAGCCGTTGGCCTCGAACACATCGCAATGCGGTAATGCATTTTTATGAATAGGATAGGGATAGGCCATTTCGCCTTTGATTCCTTGTATTTCATTTTCCAGTTGATGTACAGCCTTGAGCCCTGTCCCTGAAACCGATTGGTAAGTAGAGACCACTACGCGTTTCATCCGGTATTTTTTATGTAGCGGTGCAAGCACCATCACCATTTGAATGGTTGAACAATTGGGATTTGCAATAATCTTATCCTCTTTAGTGAGCAGGTGGGCATTTATTTCAGGGACGATTAGTTTTTTTGTGGAATCCATTCGCCAAGCAGATGAATTGTCAATAACAGTAGTGCCTACAGCTGCGAATTTGGGTGCCCATTCAAGTGAAGTCTCTCCACCAGCTGAGAAAATCGCAATGTCCGGAGCTGCTGCTACCGCGGCGTCTAAACTCACTATTGTGTGTGGTTTTCCTTTAAAGACAATCTCATTCCCTACAGATTTTTCCGAAGCAACAGGAAAGAATTGCGTTACAGGGAAATTGCGTTCTTCTAAAAGCTTCAACATTACGGTTCCAACCATTCCGGTGGCCCCTACCACGGCTAATTTCATATATATTTCAATTTGAAGCAAAAATACAGCATCGTAAGAAGATTATTCAGAATAAAATGCAAAAAAAGACCCTTCTCCTGTTAGGAAGAAGGGTTTGGTTAAAACTATGTAGTGTAGCGGTCGCTAGCGTTTATTTTTTTCTCAATTCGTCGCGAATTTGTATCAATAGTTCTTCTTGTGTAGGACCCGCAGGCGCTGCAGGTGCTTCTTCTTTTGGCTTTTTAGTCTTATTATACGCCTTCACGATCATAAATAAAACAAATCCTACAATAATCAGATTGATCAATGCATTTACCCATTTACCCCACATAATGGCATTTTCGGGTTTTTCTATGGTTCCATCGGCTGCAACGACAGCTTCAGAAAGTACAACTTTAAGGTCGGAGAAATCGACGCCTCCCGTAAAATGACCTACAATAGGCATCATAATGTCATTGGTGAAACCGGAAACCACGCCTCCAACTGCTGCTGCGAGAATAACAGCGACCGCCAGATCGATAACGTTGCCGGTCATGATGAAATCTTTGAATTCTTTTAACATGTTTTGATGGGTTTAGAGTTAATACCCACTAAGTTAAACAAAAATGTAAATTCACATCTAATAAGACACATGCAGAACGCTATTTTCGATAAACGACACGTTTTACTCGTTGAGAAATGGCGGTGAGGAGTTCGTAGGGAATGGAGCCAATTGCTGCAGCGAGTTCTTCGGCGGTTGGATTTTCACCAAAGACAATCACTTCATCTCCTTCCTCGCATTCAATATTCGTTACCTCCACCATGATCATGTCCATACATACATTTCCCACGATGGGTGCCTTTTTACCATGTATGCTCACCCAACCTTTCCCTTTTCCATACGCCCTGCTAATACCGTCGGCATGACCTATAGGCAGTGTAGCCGTTCTACTTGCTCTTGAAGTGGTATGCCCCATATTATAACCAACATTTGCGCCTTCGGGAAGTTCGTGGATCTGTGAAATCACGGTTTTCAAGCTCGCTACCGGAGTGAGATGTGCTCGTTCTTTCGGGTCGTTTCCAAAGCCGTAAAGACCAATACCGCTACGCACCATATCGAACTGTGCTTCAGGATAGTTGAGTATACCCGATGTGTTGAGGGTGTGTAACATAGGTCGATAGCCAATGGCTTGTATAATTGCTTCGGAATGTTCTCTGAAAGCTTCGATCTGCCGAAGCGTAAACGGTCTTTGTTCTTTATCTTCGGTTGCTGCCAAGTGAGAGAACATAGAACGCACTTTTACTGAAGCAGTTGCTGAAAGTTTCTCTGTTATGAATTCGAGGTCCCCTTTTCCGAAGCCTAAACGATTTAATCCTGTATTGAACTTTAGGTGAATAGGATATTGCTTTTGCTGTTGTTTTTCTGTAAAAGCGATAAAGTCGGTAAGCATTTTCCGAGAATAGATGCTGGGCTCCATACAGCGGCGCACGATTAGATCGAAATTTGCAGGTAACGGGTGCAACACAAGTATGGGCGTTTCGATACCCCCATTGCGAAGCACTTCGCCTTCCCAAGCATAGGCGACGGCAAAATAGTCGATGCCCAAGTCGACCAGCTCTTTTGCCACAGCAACGCTGTCGCTACCGTACCCAAAGGCTTTTACAACAGCCAACATCTTTGTCTTGGGATCTATTTTGGAGGTAAGATACCTGTAGTTCTCACCTAGTGCGGTTAGGTCGATCTCCAGAAGGGTTTCGGTGGCTTGTGGCATGCTTAGGCTTGCTTTTTTGAAGGAAGTTCTTCGGGATCCTTCACTTCGATTTTACTTACTTTTTCTCGAAGCATTGCTTTAAAGTACGCTGCTCTACTTAGTGGTTCGTACTCTTCGGTCTCCCCCAATAGTACAAGATCGTTGCTCTTAGATTTGCGATAACTGTAATTGGCAAGATTCCCCGTTCGTGTACAAACGGCGTGAACTTTGGTCACATATTCGGCAGTGGCCATTAGCGCAGGCATAGGACCGAAGGGGTTTCCTTTGAAATCCATATCCAAGCCGGCTACGATCACGCGAACGCCCCTATTTGCAAGGTCATTGCAAACTTTTACTATCTCGTCGTCGAAGAACTGAGCTTCATCGATACCTACTACGTCGCAATTATCTGCCAAAATAGGAATGTTTGCCGCGGCTGGTACCGGAGTAGATCGAATCTCATTACTGTCATGAGATACGACCATGTCCTCATCGTACCTGTTATCAACATTCGGTTTAAAGATCTCTACGCGTTGTCGTGCAAATTTGGCACGCTTCAAGCGGCGGATGAGTTCTTCGGTCTTTCCCGAAAACATCGACCCGCAGATCACCTCAATCCATCCGAATTGCTCTTTTTGATTTACAGTATTTTCGAGAAACATAGGTTACTTTTAGACGAAAACAGAAATAGTTGACGTTTACATAAAGGTTGCGTAAATTTATAAAAACAAAATAGAGAATAAGAGATTAATTTCAAAAGTTATGAAGAAGAAGCTGTACGAAGAGATCAAGGCTCTGGCATCACAAATTGCATCACAAGAGACGCCATGGGCAACAACAGAATTAAAGAAAAAAGTAAGGGATCTGTATGAAAAATTGATGGTCTTAGCGTATTTGGAATCTCAAATTGAAGACGGATTTGAACGAAGCAAGAAAGAAGGTCTCGACTCTAAGAGCTTTCGCGAAGAGAACTGGTTTAAAGAGCCTGAACCTGTTCCGCAACCCGAGAATAAAGAGGAACTTATAGAACCCCTTATTGAAAAGATAAAGGATATTGTCGCGCAAATGCCCGAAGAGTCTCAACAAATTGATGAGCTTCTGGAGAAGGTGACGCCCAAGCCACAATACATGAAAAATGATCTTGAAGAATTTGCACAGACCTATCAACAGACTCCCACATTCGAAAGGAAAGAACCTACCAAAGGAGGTGAGATTCCGAAGAAGTCTTCCGGTTTAGTTCCGGATGCAGGTATTACCACACACAGACCACGCTCATTGAACGATGCGGTGCCTCAAGGGCTTAGCATAGGACTCAACGATCGCTTAGCGTTTGTAAAGCATTTGTTCAACGGAAATTCCGAAGATTACACCAGAGTACTTTCACAAATCAACACTATGAATTCCTTTGAAGAAGCATCCACCTTCATTAAAGGCAAGGTAAAGCCCGATTATAATTATTGGCTTGAAAAAGAAGAGTATTCAGAGCGCTTCATGCTTCTGGTTGAAAAAAGCTTTAATTAAAACGAATGGGAAAACTGTATTTGGTACCAACTCCCATAGGAAATCTAAAGGACATGACCTTTCGGGCTATTGAGGTATTGAAAGAAGTAGATCTAATCCTTGCTGAAGATACCAGAACAAGTGGCAAACTACTCAAACATTTTGAGATCGGCACTCAAATGCATTCACACCACATGCATAACGAGCACAAGACCACCGAAGGCATCGTAAACAGAATTAAAGCAGGCGAGAATGTGGCGCTTATTAGTGATGCAGGGACGCCGGCTATTAGTGACCCCGGCTTCCTCTTAACACGTGCTTGTGTGGAGGCAGACATAGAGGTCGATTGTTTGCCCGGTGCGACCGCTTTTGTACCTGCGCTTGTAAACAGTGCCCTCCCAAACGACCGCTTTGTATTTGAAGGTTTTTTGCCGATTAAAAAAGGAAGGCAAACACGACTTCAGGCCATGGCTGAAGAGCACCGAACGATCATCTTTTATGAATCACCTCACAAATTACTGAAAACATTGGCGCACCTCATAGAGTATGTGGGTGAAGATCGTCCGGTTTCTATTTCCCGAGAACTTTCAAAACTTCATGAAGAAACGATTCGAGGAAGCCTAAAAGAGGTACTGAAACACTTCACTGAAAAACCGCCTAAAGGGGAACTCGTTATTGTTATGGGAGGAAAAAAGTAATGCAAGCCTTACTAAAGGACATACGGGCTTGCGAGATATGTAAAGCCCATCTTCCGTTGGGGCCAAGACCTGTTGTGACTGCCCATCCCGAAGCAAAGATTGCCATTATTGGTCAGGCGCCCGGAAAGAAAGTCCATGAGACCGGGATCCCTTGGGATGACCCTAGCGGGAAACAACTTCGGCATTGGTTGGATGTTACATCGGAGGTATTTTACGATCCGAAACAAATCGCTCTCATTCCTATGGGATTCTGTTATCCGGGTAAGGGTAGAAGCGGCGATCTTCCGCCGAGACCCGAGTGTGCGCCTCAATGGCATTCGGTATTGCTAAAGCAATTACCCAATTTACAATTAACACTTTTTGTTGGGATGTACTCCCAGAAATATTATTTGAGTGCGAAAGCGGCTTCAACGCTTACGGAGACGGTACGAAATTATAAAGAATACCTGCCCACGTATCTTCCCTTACCACATCCTTCACCAAGAAATCGATTTTGGCTGTCTAAAAATCCTTGGTTCAATGAGACCGTCGTTCCGGAATTGCAGCAGCGTATTAAAGAAATAATTTCATAAATACAATAGGTTTACGCATGTTTCCCCTTTTCCCAACCGTGTTTGCCGAGGTATTGCTCACCACTTTCTACGGCTCCTTCTTCAATAGAAGTTCCCATAGAATCGTTCCAGCGGTTCAGATAACCAAATAAAGAAATCACACCCAGCATTTCAACGATCTCGCCTTCATCCCAATGTTCATATAACTTTGCCTTAATACTTTCATCGACTGCGTTAGGCACTTGAGACGCTGCCAATGAGAAATCCAAGGCGGCTCGTTCGGCCTCAGTAAAGGCCGGGTGGGTGCGATATTCCCAGATATTGTCCAATTGTTCCTGCTCGGCACCGTAGCGTTCTGCGGCACGAATGGCATGCGCTTGGCAATAACGGCAACCCGCTGCATTGCTGCTTACCCATGCGATCATTCGCTTTAAGGCAGAAGTGACGCGTCCTTCATTGGCCATAACTGCTTTGTTCAAATTTATAAACGCTTTGCTAATGGCAGGACGGTGTTGCATCGTGAGTACGCTGTTGGGACAGAATCCAAGGGTCTCATTAAAAAAAGCAGCAAGAACTTTGGTTTCCTGATCGTGTTCGGGGTCTAAAGGTGTGACAAGTGGCATATGATTTTTCGAAAGAATTAGTTTACCAAATTACAAACATCTTCTGACACAAAAAAGCTGCGGGACACCAAAGTACGAATGCCCCACAGCTCAGTCAACAAAAACAATTGTTTATCGGCAGAATAATACCCGATCCCAAATACCTTGGTGTTGTGTTTCACCGTTGGTTAATAACAAGGCCGCATTGAGCCGAATCTCATAGGCGCAGTTCTTCAGAGCGCCAAAGTTTCCGGTATAGCTTGAACTGCCATGTGCTTCTTCACCCGGACTCGGGAATACAATAGGGTCAAAGGAATTCGAGGCTCCTTGTCCGAAGAACTGCAGTGATACCGTTCCTAAATTCGGATTTGCAGCAGTATAATGTACTGTGATCGAATTCGTTATCTTGTTACAACCTCCACCTATTAATTCCTGAAGATCCAAGGTAGCGATCCCCAGCTCTTTGCTGCTACTTGGCAACCAAGAACCTCCTTGAGGAACATTGTCATAGAGTGTATTAAAGATGGCAAGGGGTCTGGAAAAACCTGCTGGTACTTTGCTCGCGTCGTTCCCCAATTCCCGCTTCAACATGCGCAATGCGAAATAGCTGTTCTTCTCTAAAGGGGCCGAACTGTTTCCGGGCGTGAGTCCCGACTTGTCTACCGTTCCACTCACCAGATTATTAGAGATTAGTTTGATCAACGATCCGTTGAAATGAATGTTGAAGCCACCTCCCGAGTATTGTGGTGCCTGTATCCAATTGCCGTTGAATTGTACTTCGATTTCCTGCCCGGTGGGTGTAGGGGAGGTCGTTCCATGAATCACGTACGATTCGTGTTTTATTACCGGAAAGAACTGTGTAAGTCGCGTCGCGATCTCTGTTCGGGCAATATCTGCCGGAGCAACATCTTTCCAATCGGTTTCGGGAATAGTTCCCACATCAATCGATGGGCTGCTCACTTTTGCATATTGAAATTTGTATTCCACAGGTTGTCCGTTCAGTTTCTGGGATAATGAACCTCGCAGGTCTAAGGTGCTGTAGAAAGCTTGGTTATTCAAACCTGCATCGGCTTTTCCTGTAGTTCTTCCGGTGGATGTATCAATATTCAAAACAGGATGATACTTTCGGGCGTACCCAATTTGATAAAAAGCGGCGGGAGGATCCAAAGGGGTTGTAGGAGCGTCTTTCAAACATAGCGTGACACACAAACAATTACCAACGTTCTTTCTGCTTGGTTTTTGAGCTTCAGAAGAATTTTCTGCATAGATTTCAGATCCGCCCACGGCGAATTTGAAATAAATGTCCGGACCATTATCAAAGCTGAAAGGAGGTGTGGTTTCCACATTGATCCAAGGCGACAAGAATGTCTTTTTAAAATCAATGGACCGATAATAAATGCAGAACCTTCCATTACTATCGGTGGTGGCACTTCCTAAACGATCATCGGTGATGATGTCATCGTCCATTGCTATGACCTCAATTCCGGGTAAGGGTTCTTGAGATTCACAATTTCGAAGCGTGCCGCAAATCACCCAAATGTCTAAACGCAATAGAATAAAGCACCAAATACGACGCAACAAAGTGTAATTGAAGCCCGCAACAAGGCCATTATTCGTTTCACGCCATTTAGGCTGGATGATATCTAACAGTACGGCAAAAGGGCGAAAACCTTTGGGCGGCTTGGTACTGTCCTGTCCGTATTCCGGGATGGCGTCGTAAAAAACAGTAACCGCCATGAGCCCGCCGTTATAGCCGGTTTTCTTTGCGTCGATGGCACACTCGTACACACCGTTTGCATCTGTGGTTGTTTCTGCAATAAGCCGTTTCTTACGGTCCTTGAGGTCTTTTTCTTCAAATACTTGAATAAGTTCTTTGCTTTGTGCAGCAGCATAGGCTGTTGAAGCATGGGTCTCTTCTTCTAATTGATACAGGCGTACCTGGGTAAATGGAAGGGGTTTCTGTTGATCGTCACAAATCGCAGTCTGCAATTTGCCTTTTAAAATGTAGTTCATGATAAGGGTTTTAGGTGAATAATAAGTACTTTTTTGAACTGCTAAACTACAACGACAGCAGGAAGCTTTATTACATGAAACAACTGATTATAAGATAATTAAACCCTGTAATTTGTTGTAGGAAAAACCCTCAGCCCATGACTGATATTATTACAATAGCTGAGGAAAAAACCTTTTTTCATTACGATTGAGAAGGTTTTTTGTAATTTTATACGGCTCCCCAATAATCGCTTCGAGAATACATGCGCTGGACCTTACAACCAAAACCACCCACTCACAAAGTTGAGCAGTTAGCCAATGCTTTAGGAGTTGAAAAACCAATTGCTTCATTATTATTGCAGCGTGGTATTGAGACCTATGACGATGCTAAGAAATTCTTCCGGCCCAGTCTGGAAGACTTGCACGATCCTTATTTAATGATGGATATGGCTAAAGCGGTTGCTCGTATTGAAAGGGCCGTAGAAAACCAAGAGAACATTCTTATCTATGGTGATTATGATGTTGATGGTACCACTAGTGTAGCCCTGCTGTCATCCTATCTTTTAAGTTACTATCCCAAGGTTGCCACTTATATTCCCGACCGTTATGATGAGGGTTATGGGGTTTCGTATAAAGGAATTGATTTTGCGGAAGACAATAGGATGTCGCTAATCATCGCTTTGGATTGCGGGATCAAGGCTGTGGATAAAGTACAATATGCCTCAAAAAAAGGGATTGATTTTATTATTTGTGATCACCACCGTCCCGGTGATGCTTTGCCAAAGGCCGTAGCCGTGCTCGATCCGAAGCGCGATGATTGCAACTACCCTTATAAAGAATTATGCGGTTGCGGGGTTGGCTTCAAATTGGTCCAAGCCCTCGCCGCCCGAAAGAATCAAGATCTGGAGGATCTATTGCTTTATCTGGATCTGGTCGCCACGGCGATCGGTGCCGATATCGTACCCATTACCGGAGAGAACAGGATCTTAGCCTATTACGGTTTACAAGTGATTAATTCGAATCCGCGTACCGGCTTTAAAGCCATTCTTCAGCATGTAAAAAAAGAAACCTTGAACATTACAGACGTGGTTTTTATATTGGCACCACGCATCAATGCGGCCGGGCGTATGAAACACGGCAATCATGCGGTTAGGTTACTTACTGAAACCAATAGTGAGCACGCCGAGCAGTGGGCAGGGGAGATCGAACAATTCAACACCGACCGGAAGGAGGCCGATCAACAGATCACAGAGGCGGCGCTACAAAAGATTATTGAGAACAAGGAAGAGAACCGAATGACCACTGTAGTATACGACGAGCATTGGCACAAGGGAGTTATAGGGATCGTGGCCTCAAGACTTACCGAAACCTATTACCGGCCTACGTTGGTCTTTACGAAAAGCGGTGATAAACTGGCCGCATCAGCACGTTCGGTAAAGGATTTCGATGTGTACAATGCTTTAGAAGCCTGCGCAGCACATATTGAGCAATTTGGCGGACATAAATATGCTGCCGGCCTTACTTTACATGAAGCAGACTATGAGAAGTTTAAAGCGGCCTTCGAAGAAGTTGTTGCCCAAACAATTGACCCAAAACTATTGGTTCCCGAGATCCGTATCGATGCAGAGATCGACTTGAAAGACATCACTCCAAAATTCTACCGTATCTTAAAACAGTTCGCTCCGTTCGGACCCGGGAATATGACCCCTGTTTTTATGTCGCAGCACCTAAAAGATACAGGATGGGGAAAATGTGTTGGAGAGGACAAAACACATCTTCGGCTTACGGTTAGGCAAGGAAACTCTCCTCAATTTACCGCCATTGGCTTCGGAATGGCCGACAAACAGGACATTGCATGTTCAGGAAATATTTTCAAAGCGGCCTATACCATCGATGAGAATGAATGGCAGGGGACGGTAAGCCTTCAGTTAAAGCTTAAGGACATTATTCCGTAAATTCTTTCAACTGAAGGGAAGTGCCATCAAATTCACCATAGGTATAATGAGAGATCCAATCACCCAAGTTGATGTAGGTAGCTTTTTCAGAAATGCGAATTTCCATGGGAAGATGGCGGTGACCAAATATAAAATAATCATAATGCTTCGTTTCCAGCTTTCGTTTTGCATACTGCGCCAACCATTCATTTTCTTCACCTAAGAACTTTTTGTCCTCATCACCCGAAATCAATTTGTTCTTTACGGAAAGATATTGCGCGAGGCGCATGCCTAATTCCGGATGAAACCAGCGGAACAACCAATTAAAGACCGGGTTGGTAAAGACCTTCTTCATACGTTTGTAGCCTTTATCACCGGGGCCTTTACCGTCTCCGTGGCCAATCAAGAACACCTTGTCATTAAAAATAAATTCTTTTGGTTCTCTGAACGTGGGAATGTTCAGTTCCTTTTCGAAATAGTCGCGCATCCATAAATCATGATTACCCACAAAAAAATAAATAGGGATTCCTCTATCGCTCAATTCCGCAAGTTTGCCTAGAACGCGAACAAATCCTTTTGGCACCACGGTCTTGTATTCGAACCAAAAATCGAACAGATCTCCTAACAGAAAAATAGCTGCGGCATCCTCCTTCACCATGTCCAGCCAACGCACAAATTTCTTTTCACGTGGAAGGCTTTCTGCCGGGGTCGGCGCCCCAAGGTGATTATCGCTCGAAAAATAGACTTTCTTTCCGTGTGGGATCTGCATGGCTCAAAGATAGAGAAAAAAGCTCCTATGGAGTATATTAAATGGTTGGGGGATCGAAAGACGCAGGTTTTATGATTCACGCGTTATCAGACGCGAACCATTCGGCATAACTGGTGGCAGTCTCCTGAAGCTTCAGCGAATGTAATTTGATCGTTTCGGGCAGTCTGGTTTTTATCTTTTCGGCAAAATCCATCACCATCATTTCACTTGTAGGTTGATAGTTCACCAATAATACATTGTGTCCTCGATCCTTGAGCTCGTTCGCCAATTCCACATGTGGGGTATTTTTGTTAAACACGGTCGCATGATCGAAAACATCCACAATTTCCTCCTTCACGATCTTTTTTAGATCACTAAAATCGATCACCATTCCGTATTTTACGTTCTCGGTGTTGGAAATAGGTGTTCCAATTACAGTTACGGACAGCCGGTAACTATGGCCATGCACATTGCGGCATTTCCCATCATAACCGTATAGGGCGTGCCCGGTTTCGAAAGAGAATTGTTTGGTGATTCGTATCTTATTCATACAATAGCTTTGGAAGCAAAGATACGGCATTTCCAAAAATCAACATTTTTAGTTTTCGAATCGTTTTCTGAAGTATATTTGCCGGCTTTTTATACGATATGGTACAGGAAAAAGAATTGTTCGAACAACTGGATTTTGTTGAGAATCCTTTATTTGAAAGTATTATCGCTCAGCTTTTAAAAAAAAAGTATGCGATCGTGGATGGTTTTTTTGATGCTTCGGAAGTGATCTCGCTTCGCGAATCGCTTTTGGAAACTTATGAAGTAAAAGGATTTAAGAAATCGGCCATTGGTAACTGGATTCAGGAAGAGGTAGACAAGACCGTGCGCGGGGATTTTATTTCATGGATCGATGAATCGAAAAAATCACCTGCGGAAGAAATATTCTTTCGGAAGATCAACACAATGGTAAATTATTTGAACAAGACCTGTTTTTTAGGGATCTTTGAGAAAGAATTTCACTATGCGATCTACCCTAAAGGAACCTTCTACAAACGGCACCTGGATACGTTTAAGAACGACGACCGGCGAAAACTTTCCATGGTTTGTTATTTGAACGAAGCGAACTGGCCTGCTTCTAACGGTGGAGAATTAACGTTATATCCCACAGAAACGGCGCTGGATATCCTGCCATTACCGGGCCGTATGGTTATCTTTGAAAGTCAAACACTGGAGCACGAGGTGAAAGAGGTAAAAGCTTCACAGCGTTTGAGCATTACAGGGTGGTTAAAAACCCGATAACTATCGCTTCTTGAACTTTTTATAACGAACCACGACTACCAACAAGATCCCGATCACCAAAAAGAGTCCGGGGCCGCCTAAAAATCGTAAAATATCCATAAGCACTTTTAGTTGTAAATGTATTAAATTTGGGAAAGCGGGCGGTATTTTCTATTGAACTTTATAAGCAATGCCACAGCCCTATATCCTATCCAAATTAAAATGGCTCCCCAAATACCCAATAAGCCCCAGTCCGTAAAACGAGAAAAATAAAGGAAGGGAACAAAACCTAAGAATGTGGCTCCTAAAAGTACGTTTCGCAGGTATTTCATTTCACCCAAACCTTTAAAAATAGCATCCAGCGTAAAGGCGAGCGCATTGATGGGCTGACTTATCAAAACCATAAAGAACATACCGTAGAAAATACGAAGCACTTGGGCATCCTTGTTGAATAAACGGCCCAGCGGCTCATAGAAAAGGAGCCCTATCACCACAAGAATAACGGATACGCCAAGATTATAGAGGTTGACCCGTTTGGTTAACACATATAACCGTGAGTAGTCCTTTGCACCTAATAGTTTACCACCAAGTATGTTTCCGGCGGCACCATAACCATCAATAAAAAAAGCAGAGAATAACCAGATATTAATTGCGATTGCATGGGCAGCAATAAATTCTTTTCCTAAACCGGTCGCTTCTCTTACAGCCAATAACAAAGCAATGTTAAGCGCTAAGGATCGTACAAAGAGATTAAAGCTCATGGATACTAAACGACGAATCTCAGGGTGGAGCGGAAATTGCAGATGTAAGGAAACCGTGGTCTTCTTTAGTAAAAAGATGAGGGCCAGCATCGCCATCATCCCTTGAGCAATTAGACTTGCCCAGGCCGCTCCTTTGATGCCAAGCGCAGGAACATAGTCCTCAACACCATACACTAAAATAAAATCCAGTGCTATATTCAATGCAGCTCCCGAGGTGGCTATGATCATAGGCCAAAAGGTATTCTGTAATCCGCGAAAAAGACCAAATACTGCAAAGGTGAACAAGGTAAGTGGGAACCCCCAAATACGAATGTTATAATAATCAATGCTGTATTGTAAGATAAGACCTTCGGCATTGAGCAATGTAAAAATCTCCTCAACGAAGAAATAGGTAGAGAAAAGAACAATAAGGCTTAGCGCAATATTGAAATAGATCGCTTGCGCCGGGAAGCTATCGAGGTCTCTTAGTTTCCCCGCACCCAGGTTTTGTGATACAATAGCCGAAATGGCGCTACGGCTTTGCGCGAGGATCCAGATAAGCATCGAAAGAAAGGACCCTACAATACCCACAGCTGCCAACGATTCAGTCCCAAACTGTGGAATATTACCCACAATGGCTGCGTCGGTACTTGAGAGGACCGGTTCTGCGATACCCGATAAGATGGCGGGCAACGCTAATTGTTGGATGCGCTTAAATGAAATGTTGGTCTTATCCATGCGTGAGCCGCAAAATTAGCCATTCAGGACCAATTCATAGCAATAAAATGGTGCATCACTTTGTTTCGGAAAATAGACGGAGCCCAACCGGGTGTAACCACGTTGTTCATAGAAGCGTTGATTCCTTGTATTTAAACTGAAAGTGTCTAAGCGTATAGAAGCGACATTGCTCTTTTTTGCTTTAGCTTCAGCGAAGTCCATAAGCTGTTGGGCATATCCTTTTCCCTGATAGGAAGGGTGCACTGCCAGTCGATGTATGTAGTAATGAATAGTGTCCGGTATGAGCCAGTGTACGTGATTATATTCCAGGTCTTTTTCCGAAGCGATACAAATACAGCCAACCACTTCATTTTTTACAAGGAGTACGTATAACTCTTGTTGTTCCAGGTCTTTCTGAAAGGCTCTAACAGTGGGATAATTCTCATTCCACTGATAGATACCCAGCTCACACATGTGCGCGGCACAGGCTTTTGTAATTGTTATAATTTTCTCAATTTCTAAACGTTTCGCGTGCCGAATCATTTTTAAAAATTAATTTTGCTTCAGGTTCTGCCAACGGAAGCAGATGATTAAAGATAAATGAATTAGAAAAACAATGAAAAACATTTTGGTGCCCATTGGCTCTTCGGAAAACGCAGTAAGCAATTTACAATATGCCATAGATCTGGCAAAGGTCGTTGAAGCAACCGTATATGTAGTTTCAGTTTTTCAAGAGTTGTCCAAAGTGGGCGGACTCTCTAAAGTGAATACCTTACTGAAGGAAGAATCCGAGGATCGTCTGGAAGAAGTCCTATCTAAAGTGGATAAAAAAGGGGTTTCTGTGATCGCCCATCCCATAAAGGGAGAGATCTTAGAAGGGATCAATCGTGTAAATCAACAAATTCCCATAGATCTAATGGTATTGGCCCCACGAAGTAATTCTATTAAAGAAGGGGTGTTTTTAGGCAAAACCTCAGGGAAGTTGCTAAAGCATACCAATCTTCCTATTCTTGTAGTTCCCGAAGGAGCCTCATTTTTGCCTCCAAAAAAGATTATGATGGCCTTTAAGAATGGCAATTTTGAGAACGATCAATTGCTGGAACCACTTCAAAAATTCATCCGACACTTTGAAAGTGAAGTACATGTACTTCATGTAGAAACACCGGAGAGCACCCCTGAAATGCTGGGAGTAAGCCATAATGTGAAACAATTACAAGCGTCGTATACCCAAACTCAAAATGCTACGACCTTTCAGGCGGTGTTAGAACACTTTCAAGGGTTTCAACCCGATATGATCTGCGTGGTGCGAAGAAAACGCGGATTCTTTAAGAAATTGTGGGAAAAGAATGAGATCATGAAAAAAGAATTTCATACAAGCAAACCTTTATTGGTTTTACCTGTACAAGATTAAAAAATTTATTATTTTCGCAGTTCTAAGTCGGGGGATTAGCTCAGCTGGCTAGAGCGCTTGCATGGCATGCAAGAGGTCATCGGTTCGACTCCGATATTCTCCACATCAAGCAGAAAATCCGTTTCTTTTTTAAGAAGCGGATTTTTTTATTTCTGTAAAATGGGAGCGTGCTTCTATTTCAGAGAAACCGGAATGTTTTGTATTTCGACTAAAATAAAAAGCACCATAGCGGGACACTTAAAAATAGTTTGTGTACAAACACATACGCATGGGGAGATACTTAACCTACCGGAAGAATTGCACTGTCTTTTGAATAACCAGTTCCAAATCTCTTGGGAGTTGGCTTTCATGCCACGGATGACTTGCTCCAAATACATGATCGGCACCATCAATGATGTGTAAGGTACTTTTGGGATTCCACAGCTGTAATTGTTGCGCTTCCTTTTCAGAGACCGTAGTATCTTCCGTCCCGTGAATGACAAGCATTGGTTTGTTGAGAGCGGTAACAGCACGTTTTATCGTGAGGCGCTCCTCATGGGCTAAAAAATCCTCATAGAACTGCCAGTCATGCGGCATTTGTTGTTTGGTACGTGCGTTTTCAATGTGGGTACGTCCTTTGTTCTTCCATTGCTGAAAGGCTTCGGTATGTTCTTGAAAACGCGCCCTGAAATCACTCACACTTGCCCAAGTCGCCACTTTTTGAATGCGCGGGTCTTCTTCGGCTTTAATAAGTGCGATTCCACCGCCTCGACTGTGTGCTAAAAGGTGAATTTGGTCTAGGTCTATCGGTAACTGCTGCTGCCCTTCAGCAAATATATAATCCAGCACCCGATCGAGATCTTCTAGTTCTTTGCTGAAATTGTTCTGTGCAAAGGCTTCCAGATCCGGGAAATCGATAGGCTGGTCGACGGTTCCTCCATTGTGTGAAAAATTAAATTTTAGAAAGAAGAATCCTGCGTTCGCAAAAGCCTCTGCCACCAAATGCCAAGCACCCCAATCTTTAAAACCTTTGTAGCCATGACAAAAAATTATTACCGGTTTAGCCAGACCTGAACCATCGTGGTAGGTATCAAACAAAATGGGTTTTTTATTTTTTAAAGGAAGTATGTTGTTCTTTTCAATATACATACGGATCGATCTCTTTTTCGGTAAATGGAATATTGGGGTCACAGATCTCCATGATCAATTTGTTTAATTCTTCAGTATAAGCATGGAGGACATCTTGTGTTATCAAAACATCTTTTTGTTGACTTCTGGGAGACGGTTTCGTAGCAAAGGGAAGAAAACCACTTCCTAGATTCTTGAAGGAAATGATCCCGGCAGTTGCTTTGGTTATGGGAGTGTCACCATTGAGCATCAAAGCGTACGAAAGTACTTGCAGTGCTTTACTGTATTTGTAATCGGTGGTGATCACTTCCCAGTCGGACACCTCTAGCTCTCCTTGCCTCACTAGTCCGGTTTTGTAATCGACAATGCGTAGTGTGCCGTCATATTCATCTACACGATCTACCTTCCCGCCAATATAAATTGGAAATTCAAGCCCCGGCACCGTAATGGGTACCCTCAGGTCATTTTCCACAGCAACTAACTTTATGCGGTGTCCATTTTTTATTTCAGAAATTTCAAGACCGATAAAATTATGGATATATCGCTTTGCCACTTCAAAAATAATCAGGTTTTTGCCGCTTGAAAAATCTCCTTCTTTGAATGTTTTTTTAAACTGAAGCTTTACTTCGGAATCGATGTTTTCTTTGGCCTGATTAAGGGAATCAATGGTTAGTAATTGGCCAATGAAGGGACCGTATAATTCCTGAAGCGTATCGTGTACGATTGTACCTAAAGTGTTCGCTGCCACGGTCTCTTCGATCTCTAAAAACTCATGGACCCCCAGAACTTTTTGATAGTAGAAGTCTAACGGATTACGAACATACGACGCAAGCGCTGAAGGAGAAAACCCTTTGCCGGCAATAGCTTGGATACGTTCGATGACCTCCGGTGTCTTGGTCATAGTAATGGGTGATTTGGGTGTCGTTTTTACCATCGGAGAAATACTACTTTTTGTAATGGTGTGTTGCGGTTGTTTCTCAATATCTAGTTGCAAAAGGAAACGACTTTTTTCTCCTAACGACAGTCCGTCGGAATACGAATTATACAGTAGGGTAATATGTTGGGCGCGATGCAGTAAGCGATAGAAATGATAGGTATAGATCGCGTCTTTTTCGGTATAAAGCGGCAAATTGAATTGCTTCTTAAGATCGTAGGTTATAAAGGATGCATTCGATTTTCCTGAAGGGATGATTCCTTCATTTACAGAGAGCATAATAATGCGCTCAAAGTCCAGAACTCGTGTTTCCAGTACTCCCATAATTTGTAAACCTTTGTAGGCATCTCCTTCAAAATCCAAGCTGGTGGTCGCTATGAGCTCGTTGAAAAGGCGGTGCACGGTCTTACAGCTTTTAAGATGAGGAAACGTAGTGTTCAACGCACTTATCTTTGTAAAAACGGTGTGTATATGGAATAGTACTATGCGATCCAGTCGATTTGTATCTTCGGAATCCTTAATAATATCAATAAGCGACAGACACATGTGTATCGCTGTATTGCTCAGGTTCTTCCAGTCCCCGAAGAGGGAATCTAAAACAGAATCGTCGTCCTCTCTAGCAAATGATTTTAAACGCTCTAGCGAGAAATGGGTGAGGTTCGATTGAACGATCTGTTGGATTATCTCTCTTGGTTCTGAAATTAATTTATTGACTAGCGGGTCTTGAATAATACTGATCACATCTTTAAAGTAGAGTGTGTTCAAGGGCTTTGAATGCAGAAGTAACAAAGAATCAAAAAACAGAGCTGCCGGGAATGACCGTAGCGGGGCTCCCATAGTTACGTTGACACTGTGAATCGAAGGAGGGAGTGAGTGTAAAACCGGCAGAAGGAGAGATTCGTCTGCAAGGACTATGGCCGTTTTTGAAAGCTCCTCTTCCGAAAATTTTTCTAAAACCGAGGCTACGTATTTTACTTGTCCCATATTTCGCTGAGCTTCCACGATATGAATTTCTTTGGAAGATTTGAAATTGTCCTGTATAGAAGTGAATTCATTTGTTTTGTAATAATTCCAAGATGCCTTATACCTTCTTAGGAACAGAGAGGCACTATGTTTCTCATTATCCATGAAAACCCTATCGGCATCCCAATAGATTTCAGACGGACCCTGAGCGAGTAGTGCTTGAATGATCTGTTGCTCGGCAGTATTTAAAGCGTTGAAACCAATAAATATGTGTGGTTTCAAGCCATGTTTCGAGAGGTAGAATTCTATATCTTCGGCGGCTTTTCTATAGACCAGTCCTTGATAACCAATGCCGTCTTGCAAAAGTTGATGGGTGAGGGATTCGTAAAAATAAGGCAACTGTTCCCAGAATTTCAAATACGCCTCAATTAGAGGTGTCTTTTCTTTGTCGACATTCCATTTTTCCAAAGATTTGATGCTTCCCAGATAACTGAAAAAGGGAGTGGGATCTACAAGGTATCGATCAATCTCATTGAAATCATTAAGTAAGGTTGTTGCCCAAGAAGTGAAAGATTCGAAGTTTTCTTTTTCTGAAGCAGTATCTATTTGGAGGTAGGCTTCAAAGCTTCTGAAGAGTAGTTCGGTGGTGTCGATGATCTTTAGATCGGATAGGGTTTCAATAAATTCTTCAATACTTATAACGGTAGGGGCAAAGGTCGTAGTTCGGACTTTTTTCCGAAGGTAATGTTTAAGAAATCCTCCGGCCCGTTTGCTAGGAAGAATAAGGGTTAGGGATGCGAGGTCCTCGTGTTTTTCTATAAGGCAATCAAGCGTCTCTTCAAGGAATGTTTGCATACCACTAAAATAAAAAACGCCTCCGTAAGAGGAGGCGTTTCTTCAGTATTTAATTCGCGTGTTTTCTTACTTGTTCAAAGAAATTTCAACACGTCTGTTTTGCTGTCTTCCGGCTGCTGTATTGTTTGTAGCAACTGGTCTTTCTTCACCGTAACCCTCAGAAGTCAATCTGTTGGCTGGCATACCAATAGTGGTTAAGTAGTTCATAACGGAAGCAGCTCTTTCTTTAGAAAGCTTCATGTTATAAGCATCTGAACCTCTACTGTCTGTGTGACCTTCAATATGGAATACTGTGTTCGGGTATTCTTTCATTACATCTGCAATGCTCTGAAGCGCAGAGTAAGATTCTTGACGGATGGTCGCTTTATCGTAATCGAACAAGATCGTTTTAGAATATTGGTTCAACTGCTCAATTACTTCAACAGTAACTTCCGGACAACCATTGTTTGCTACAGTTCCAGGAACATCAGGACACTGGTCATCTTTGTCAAGTACTCCGTCACCGTCTCTGTCTTGGTAAGGACATCCGTTGTTAGCTTTTGGTCCAGCTTCGTTAGGACACTCATCCTCAGCGTCAGTGATACCATCACCGTCAGCATCAGGACAACCATTTAAGGCAGCGATACCAGGAACAGTAGGACATGCATCTTGAGGATCTGGGATTCCATCACCATCAGTATCAGGACATCCGTTGAATTCTGCTAAACCAGGAGTATTAGGACAGGCGTCGTTTCTATCTTCGATTCCATCACCGTCGGTATCAGGACATCCGTTGAATTCTGGTAAACCAGGAGTTTCTGGACACTCATCGTCTTGATCGTAGATTCCGTCACCGTCGGTATCTTTACCACCGAACTTGAACATAATACCTGCAGAATGCTGGAAATGTTGAATTCCATAAGTATCTTCGAATGCATACTTATAAGTAGACTGGAAGTTCAACGCAATGTTTTCAGCAACCCAAAGACGGACGCTGGCAATACCGTTGGCAGTACCGAATCCAATATCGTCTACCCAAGTATAACCACCACCAACACCAATAGACGGATCAAACCATCCACCGTCACCGTTTATCAAGTCTCTAAGACTGTACTTGATCTCACCGTCAGCAGAGTAATACGTTAAATCGTCAACGCGTACGTCACCGATTTTGTCAATTTTGTTAATTGCTCCGGCAGCAGTGAAGGTAAAACCACCTCCAATGTATCTACCAATAGATACTCTGGAAACAGAAGGCAAGATGCTCCAGTGATCGTTTACATTAAAGTACTCATCGAAGAGTTCTCCTTTTACGGCCATTCCGTTGATCATTGATGGAAGCCTTCCTTTGTCGTCAATACCAACTGGGTAAACATCAACAGCGTTTACACCAACTTCTACTGCCCAAGGATTGTTTTCGTCTTGTGCGTTTGCTAACCCAACTCCTAGTAATAGGAGAGTAGCAACAAAAAAAGTGTTAAGATGTTTCATATTCGATTGTTTAATTTTTAAGTGTTAATTAGAGCAAAAGTAAGTTGTTAAAACTTATAAACAAAAGCAAATCTATTAAAATTTTCACAAATACAATGCTTTAGTAGCGCAAAAAAAGGGCGCTAGTCACTAATTATTTCTAGTTCTCGTCCTACTTTTTTAAATGCATTTATAGCCTTGTCCAAATGCTCTTTTGTATGTGCTGCCGAAAGTTGTACCCGTATACGAGCTTTTCCTTTTGGAACAACAGGATAAAAGAAACCTATAACATATATTCCTTCCTTTAAAAGCATATCTGCCATATTTTGAGAAAGTTGTGCATCGTATAGCATTACGGGCACAATTGCCGAATCACCGTCAATGATATCAAAACCGGCTTCCTTCATGCCTTTTTTGAAGTAGGCAGTATTTTTTGCCAGTTGATCTCGGAGGCTCGTATCATTCGCCAACATATCAAACACTTTAATAGAAGCACCCACGATTGCCGGAGCCAAAGAATTGGAGAATAAATAAGGCCGTGAACGTTGCCGCAAGATCTCTATAATCTCCTTTTTACCTGTAGTATATCCTCCCATTGCTCCTCCTAGGGCCTTTCCAAGGGTTCCTGTGATAATGTCGATCCTGCCCATCACTCCTTTTTCTTCCAGGGTACCCCTGCCTGTTTCACCAATAAATCCTGCCGCATGGCATTCATCGATCATCACCATGGCATCGTATGTATCGGCAAGGTCACATATCTTGTCTAAAGGAGCTACCAGACCGTCCATGGAGAACACTCCATCGGTCACAATGATCTTGAACCGTGCCCCATTTTCATTGGCTGCGATCAACTGTTGCTCCAGATCCTCCATATTATTATTCTCATACCGATAGCGGGCGGCTTTACACAATCGCACCCCATCTATTATGGAGGCATGGTTCAACGAATCTGATATGATCGCGTCTTCAGGGCCAAGTAGCGGTTCAAAAACACCTCCATTGGCATCAAAGGCCGCAGCATATAAGATAGTATCCTCGGTTTGATAAAAATCTGCGATCTTTTGTTCCAGCTCCTTATGGATGTCTTGGGTCCCACATATAAAGCGAACAGAGGACATCCCGAAACCATGTGAATCCAGTGTGTCCTTAGCCGCCTGAATAACATCTTTATGGGAGGATAGGCCCAAATAGTTGTTAGCGCAAAAATTAATCACCTCCTCACCGGTGCTAATGGTTATTACTGCATCCTGAGGGGATGTAATGATACGCTCCTTCTTATAAAGACCGTTGTCTTTGATCTCTTGTAGTTCCTTATTTAAATGGTCTTTGATTTTTCCGTACATAATGCATTGTTTTTTGGTAGTACAAAGTTATAGTTTATTTACGAGTATCCCTGTTTCTGAAATATAGACCAGCAATTTTTCGGCAACCTCGAATTGCATTGCTTCTAAGGCCGAAGCATAGCTTTGCAACTGAAATGCGTGCGATTCAAGCGGGGAGCCCGTTTTATAATCGACGAGACTTACCGAATTGTTTGTATAGATGTTCAATCGGTCCGGTCGCATCAATTCACCCTCTTGGGTGATGATGTCTCTTTCGGTTATCACTTGGGCTTGGCCGGCAGCATACAAATGCTCAAGTTCCGGGTGCGTTACAATTTCTTTCACCTGCTGAAGAAGAAGATCGATCTGTGTTGGTGGAACCACCGAACGATGTCCCATTTCTTCAAATACGATCTCAACATCCTCATGTGTCTTGACCTTGGACATGGTATCATGCAATAAGTTTCCTATGGAAATTGCAGCAGCAGCTTCGGTGCCCCATAGGCTTGCATCACGGGAAACAATAACGAGGTCGTGCTCTTCGGGAAAATGAACGGGATAGGATGGTGCGACCGTTTTTTCTGAATGGGGGGCAGTCCTCGAAACGTATCTATTGGGGGATCCAATGGTTACAATCGAAGACGTTTCATTATAGTCATGATGCGCCTTCAGAAATGCGGTAAATAATTGATTGAATTTGGTGGGACCTTCCTCTTTAATAACCGAAGAAGGCGTGGTAAACACGTATAATTGTTCTATGGCTCGGGTAAGTGTAACGTAGAGTAAGTTGATGTTGTCTAATTCGAGTGTGTTTCGGCGTTCTTCATACAAGGCAGCACCGTGACCTGGGTAGGCAGCCACTTCTTTTTTAAAGTTTATATACACCTCGTCAAATTGGTCGTCTTCCCATGGATACCAAGTTTTCGCATTTTGTTCTGCATACAGATCGACATCGGCATACGGAAAGATCACCACCGGGAACTCCAGTCCTTTCGATTTGTGAATGGTCATGATCTGCACTGCTTGGGCACCGTTGCTTGCCGGCAATCCGGCCGTTTCCTTTTTCGTGTCCCAGTATGATAAGAAAGATGCCTTGCCAGCCTGAGGTTGTTGCTGAAATTCAAAAATCAGATCCATAAATCCAAAAAGATAACCGTTGTCTTTTGATGCCAGCTCAAATTTTTTAATGATATACTCACAGGATTCATATAGAGATAAGGAAGTGATCGCTTTGAAATTGAAGGAAATCCCATAGGCTGCGAGTTTCTTTTCGAATGAATAGGTGTCGAGTCTTAGAAGGGAGGTGAAAAAGCGGTGTTTTTCTTCGGAAATTTTAAAATGCTCGTATAAAAAATGAAGCAACGCCACCTTGACCTCTTCATTTGAAGGATGCAGATGCAGGGTTAGTGTATTCACAAGACATTGAACAACAGGGGAAGTCGCCAGCAACAATGTTTCCGAAGAGACCACCGGAATCTCACGTTCCATTAAATAGGCAGCCACAGCAACGCCCTGCTTTCGGGTACGTGTGAGAACACAGATCTCTTCTTTTAAAAAACCATTCGCTTGCACCTGTTGAATGGTTTCCAATACTTTGGCACCGTATAACTCGTGTTCCTCTTCTTTGTTTTGGGCTTCAATAAATTCAAATTGTATAAGTCCTCCGTCCTTGAGCGTATTTTTTTGATTATTCCCTAGCCGATATAAATTGGCATAAGAGGGCTCTCCCAGAAAATCTGCTATATAACTAAAAAATGCATTGTTAAATGTTATTATGTTCTTGCAACTCCTGTAGTTGGTATCTAATGAAAGGACATTCTTCATACCACCCGCAAACGGGTTCTCATTGTTATACAGTTGAATGAACTGCTCCGGGAGGCCACCTCGCCATCTATAGATAGATTGTTTTGCATCACCTACCAGTAACAATGTACCTGTGGTTTCCTCAACGGTCTGTTGCGATAAGGCGTTATCGATCAAAGGGATTAGGTTGCGCCATTGCATGGCAGAGGTATCCTGAAATTCATCGATAAAGAAATGTCTGTACTTTTCCCCCAAGCGCTCATAGATGAAAGGAGCCGGCTGATCTTTTATTTCATTGTAAATTAAAGAATTGAACTCAGAAATAGGAAGTAACCCTCTATCTTCTTTAATTTCCGACAGTTCTTGATTCACCAAGTTAATAACCGATAAGGGAGTGATGTTTTGTATAATATTACTCAACAGCAAATACTCATGAACTTGTTGCTTTGTAGTTATAAATGTTTCAGTAAGCTTTGGTGCAATCGCCTCGATCACGGGAATAATTTCCGGGGAATCCTTTAAGACCCGACTGGGATACAGGGGTTTTTCACCTAATTCTTCCTGCCATTTTGCGTCCCAAGAGACCGAGTGGTCCTTATCTGCAAGTTTCTGAAAATGTTTTGGGAGAGAACCCCTGTTAAAATCATCAAATTGCAATCCGCTTTCTTCAATAAGCTGTAATACCTCTGAAGCTGCTTTCATTAGCGCCGACTCTACTTTTTGCTGTTTCACGAGCAAGCGCTTCTTAAATTCGTTAAAGTCTGCAAGTGACTTATCTTTCAGTTTGGCCACGTGAGGCGCATCGTTTTCATTGATAATGATCTGCGCGGCGAGTGCAATATCTTTGGCGATATCCCAAGACTTATCATCATCTATTTTTTCCAAAGCAAAGTCCAGCAAAACCTTAGTGATAAGAGCGTCTTTACCTGCTTTGGCAATAAGTTGGTCTACAGCTTCGGAAAGAAGTTGCCCGACTTCGAGACTTACTTCAAAATTTTGAGGAAGCTTTAAATCGCGGGCAAAGGTTCGCAACAATTGATGGTTGAACCGATCGATGGTTACCACGTTGAAACCGGCATAGTGATGCAAGAGATGTGTGAGGATGTTCGAAGCGCGGTGATTCAGTTCGGTTACTGTGAGCTTTGTTTCCTTTGCAATTTGAAGTAACATTTCTGAAGGAGAAGCAACCGCTTCCGGAGCAGCGAAAACAATCAAGTTATCAATAATTCGTTCTTTCATTTCTGCCACAGCCTTGTTGGTGAATGTGATGGCAAGCAAATGAGCATAATAACCTTCGTTCTTCGATAGAAGAAGTTTCTTCAAATATTCCTTAACAAGTGTAAAGGTTTTTCCACTTCCCGCAGAAGCATCGTAAATGGTGAATGAATGATCTTGCAACGAATGTCTTTTCCACGAAGATATTAAAAAGCCTGTCGATACGAATGCTGCTATCAATAGAATCTATACTGAAATAAAAATCTTATAAAATCTATAACACTTTTCCGTTTTTTTAATCCGTACTTTTGAAAGTGTTAGTTAAGTAAGAACCAAAAAGAAATTATTATGTCTTTCGAATTACCAAAATTACCATACGCTCACGATGCGCTTGAGCCGCACATAGATGAAAAAACCATGAAAATACATCATGGAAAACACCACCAAGGGTATACCGACAAATTGAATGATGCCATTGATGGTACGGACATGGAAGGGAAGACCATCGAAAATATTTTGATTAACCTGGACATGGAAAATAAAGCTGTACGAAACAATGGAGGCGGTTATTACAATCACAGTTTGTTTTGGGAGGTGATGTCACCAAACGGAGGAGGGAACCCTTCGGGAGAATTGGCAGCGGCCATCAATAGTGCCTTTGGAAGTTTCGAGGATTTCAAAGAAAAATTTGCAACGGCAGCAAAAACACAATTCGGATCCGGGTGGGCTTGGTTGTGTGTTCATAAAGGAGGCAAAGTAGACGTATGTTCTACGCCAAACCAAGACAACCCGTTAATGCCGGGTATTGGATGCGGAGGAACACCCATATTGGGATTAGATGTGTGGGAGCATGCGTACTATTTGAATTATCAAAACAGAAGACCGGACTACGTGGAAGCTTTCTTTAATGTGATCAACTGGGAAGAAGTTGGATCCCGGTATGAAAAGAATAAATAAACTTCCAAACGATTTATATAAAACCGTCTTAGTAATTTAAGGCGGTTTTTTTATAAAATAATTTTGGCTTCTCCTATTGACAGAGGACGGGAAGAGATGTTAGAACGTATAATCAGCATTCGTCTTTACAACAGCTCACCTTTCTTTTTTGTACTACAAAAAGTTACAAAAAAGCCAAGGTTCGCT
>NZ_CAXAXI010000004.1:0-126868 GCF_963972995.1 uncultured Altibacter sp. | reverse complement strand
TGAAAGCAACCGTAAACGGACAAATTGGAACGTACCAGATTATTAAAGAGTAGTCTTTTTAGACTAGATTAGTTAATACCGGAAAAGCAGGTAAAATTAAATTTTTACCTGCTTTTCTATTTTAAATTCTGAAGAATAAACTCGATGGTTTGGTTGGAATTTGTATTGGCGTTGAAGGCCTCATTCTTATAGGTAATTTTTTGTGAGAGACCTTCTTTTTGCCATTTCTGTATGGTCTGCTCGTGCTTTAATGACACTTTTCCTGTTAACAGGAGCGAAAGATCACCTCCCGCGTTGTAGTGGTCGTATATTTTTTTAAGTCCGGTAAGATATTTATAATCCTTTGTAAAACCACCCCCTCGGTGGGCCCGCAAGGAAATATTATACGCCTCTTCTCTATTCAACTTATATTGATTGTGCAAAAGATCGAAGGTGTCGCAAAAACTAAAACCCTTGTGCAGACTGTCAGCAGCCAGAACACGATACGAAAGTTCCTTTAAACGATAAAGCGTGAGGCAATCGCTCATATATTCACTAAAAACCGCTAATCCTTCCTGCGTTTCTACATTGTTAGGAAATCCGTTATGAAATATCCTTAAAGATTGTTTCATCCCGTTGAAGGTAGTGACCAAATGCACGCCTATTTCATGATTGGCGAGCACTTTTAATTGATTTGCACTAAACCGGTGATTTTTCTTTAACAACATGCGTTGGGTATTGTTCTGTACCATCGCTGCCGCCGTAATTTTTGTTGAATGCTTTATCGAAACCTCAAAATCGTATTTTTTTGAGAATTCCATAAAATACTCCGTGGCTTCATCGGCACTAAAGACAGGAAACATCTCTTGGTTGTATTCCTCGTCCTGAAAATGTAAAATAAATTGCGCGTTCTCAACATCCTTTTGGGTGGGTGTACCAAAGGATTTAAGAGCGTTGTAATAGAATTTTCTGCCTTTTCCAATAGTTTCGATGCATTGCACCAAACCGGAATAATCGTAAATCACATCCCGGTAAAATTTTTGAGTCTCCGGATCCCGAATACTGTCTATGTCTTGTGAAAAGAGTGCCTGTTGCAACTTATGGGCATCAAAATCGATCTTTCGGTATTTAAAATTCGGATTGATGTTGTACTTGGAAGCAAAAAAATTTCGCTTTTCCTGTTCAATATTGATCGGGTTGATATAATTAAGCAATTCGATCTTTTGAACTAATTTATTTAAAGTTTGATCGATCTTAAATAGATTGGGATGTGCTTCGGTTAGTACGCGGAGATAGGTCATGCCTCAGGTTTATGCATACTGTAGAATTGATCGGCGTGTTCTTTTATCTTTTGCTGAAGTTGTTTTTCGATGGCTGAAACCATTTCAGGATAGATAACCTGCCGCCGTTCATCACAGTATATCTTTTTGAATTCTGTCGCCAAAACTAAGGTATTTTTGAAGTTCTGGGTAATGAATTTAAGAAAATATCCATTTCCGAAGAAGGTATCGTTAATCTTAGAAGTAGCTTCCAACCCATTGGGAAATACCAACTCCGAAAGGCTATGCCGCCAACGTTCTATAATTTTTCCAAACCGTTCATTATCCACATTTGTAGTCCCTAAATTAATAACGGGAACTTCACGATCCCATCGTCGCCAGTTATACGAATGCATGTCATATACGACTACTGCTCCAAATTTTTCTTCCATTTTGCACATCAATGCTTCCACTACACTGTAGAAGGCACTGTGTTTCTCCAGACTTACACGTCGTTCATCTTCGGAAAGCGGTTCTTTCCAGAGTTCTTTTCCCCACGCGGTTTCAAAGATAGCATTTTCAGGATCACGGTTAAGATCGTATTCGAACCGGCTATCTCTACCGGCGATCACGATAGGATGCGAGGCTATGAAATCTTTCGTGCAGGGATCTTCTTCAAACCACCTATCGTACCCTGTATGAAGGCATTTATCCCACAGTTCCTTCCTAAATTGGTGTCCGTCATGCACCGCACCACACACATAGGGCACGTAACGGTCGATCTTTAACGTAAAGGAATTGTCTTCTGAAACAGCTTCAAAACAGTCTTCACGTTGTATCCTTTTAATGATTTCTGAAACGATCAACCTTTCCATTACGCTTCATCTACATGTTTACGAAGTTTGTGGCGACGCTCGAAAGCAGATACACGCTCGAGCACCTTATCTTCCACAAAATCAATAATCTTTTCTTGAACTCTTGTTTTATAGACACGATTCATATACGTAATACCCCCCGGAGACATGACGTTCACTTCTACCAGCATTCCATTGATGACATCGATTCCCACAAAATAAAGCCCGTCTGATACCAGCTTCGGACCAATTCTTCGGCAGAGTTCCTTTTCTTTTTTGGATAAGGTGTGTTTTTGTACCGAACCACCCGCACTTACATTCGAGCGATGATCCTCATCGCCCGGCACACGCTTCATCGCACCAATAGGTTTACCATTCAGCAATAAGATACGTACATCCCCTTGATCTGCACCTTCAATATATTCCTGCAGAATCACATAATTGGTGGTACCATCGCGGTTGTCAATATAAAAATCGAGGAGCGAATTGATGCTTAGCATGGCGC
This sequence comes from uncultured Altibacter sp., assembly GCF_963972995.1. Taxonomy (NCBI): domain Bacteria; kingdom Pseudomonadati; phylum Bacteroidota; class Flavobacteriia; order Flavobacteriales; family Flavobacteriaceae; genus Altibacter; species uncultured Altibacter sp. The sequence continues at coordinate 124,271 of NZ_CAXAXI010000004.1, read as the reverse complement.
TTTTCTCGATTAAGATGACTCCCGAACCTCCAAAGCCGTTGAGTGGCTTCAATATCATTTTGTCCGGGCCTTCTTTAATAGTCTTTTTTAAGTATTCTTTGTTCTTTGTTACATGCGTACGTGGGATCATCTCGTTGCTGTCATCTTCAAAAACAGCCGTGTAAAGTTTGTTATTGGCACGCCGAATCCCATCCAAATCGTTCATGATGAATACATCGTCTTTGACAGAATCCAGAAAATTAAGCATGATCATGTCCAGGGGCGGATTGCTTCGTAGGATAATGACATCAAAACCCGCCAAGGGAAGCATTTCATCATAGAATTCGGCATGTGTATGAAAAGATTTTAAACTGGAAGATATTTTTTCTTTTCTCTTGTAACATTTGGAAAAGGCAAAAGCAACGCTGTCACGTATCGTTAAATTGGCCGGTGTTGTGATTGCCAAGCCGTGACCGCGCTTTACAAACTCATGGATCATGGCAAGTGTTGAGTCGTCCTCGGGTTTGATCTCTTCCCAAGGGTACATAATGAAGCAAACGTTCATAAAGGCTGGTTTTGATTATAAACTAAAGATAGCAATTATCGAATAATCTGAAAACCTTTCCCGTGCTTATTGGCCATACACTCTAAAATTATCGAAACCGGCAAAATCATCATTGCCGTTTTGTTCGATACGTAGCGAAATACGCACGTTCGTGACAGAATTTGGTACATTGATCACTTCCGTTCCTTCCACGGTAAGGTTGCCCGCCCCGTTGACCATCGTAATCACCCCTTGACTTACATCGTCGTGATAGACCTCATACTGAATATCGTCACCGGCATCGTATTGATACACATCGTAGTCAAAAGAAATTCGAGCATTGTTTAGCGAAGAGACATTCACATTGACAAAAGCAATTTCATGGAAGAAATTTCCCCCACCATTCGGGTTATCAAGATCACGACAGCCCAAGAAATTTCCAGAGACAAGGTCGATCGCTCCGGTTCCGCCTCCCAAAGTGGTAACAATATCCCAAACATCATCGTTTATGTTGTACGTAGCAGGAGTTAATGTATAGTTCCAGCTAATATTGGTGTCAAAATCTTGAATTGCAGCTGTTGTAGCTTGTGTACTAAGAGTATAGATGACCTCCCAGTTGATTCCGTTCCAAATCTCCAAGGTGCCGGTGCTCTCAACAAAGACCAATAAACCTGTATCGCTGGACGTGGTAGGAATGGCATCACGTTCTGCCTGACCGGGAACCCTAGGCGGCATGAGACCACCGTAGTTCACGTTGTTTGTTGTGCTGTGTATGTCTAACATAGCAGCATCGCTGGGATTAACTGTTCCAATTCCAACTTGAGAAAGACCGAGGTAGCAAGTACTGCATATTAATAGGAAAACAAATTTTTTCATGCCATGATCATTTAAATCATAAGCAGATCAAAATTCTAGCGATTGAGGGCTTACTGTTTCCATAAATAAGCAACACACACTTTATTTAAAGACGCTTATACTATTTAATGGACGGTAAAAATACTCGGGAAGTTGGACTTCTAAGTTATGAAATTATGATGAAATTTAAAACATTTTTAAAATATTACGAGTCAAGGTCAAATGTTTCTGTAGGATTCTCCTGAGGTTCGTACTGTAGCATCCCCTCCCCGTTTGCGATAATCGTTGACACTGTAGCGTCTCCGGTCACGTTCACAACGGTGCGGAACATGTCCAAGATACGGTCAACAGGAAAGATGATCGCGATCCAAGCCGGATTTAACCCTACCGAGTCCAAAACAATGATCAACATCACCAATCCGGCACTGGGCACAGCAGCAGAGCCAATAGACGCAAGGGTTGCAGTAAGTACGATGGTCAACTGCTGACCCAAAGTGAGATCGATCATGTGAAGTTGAGCCAAGAAAACAACAGCTACGGCTTGATACAAACAAGTTCCGTCCATGTTCACGGTAGCACCAATTGGCAACACAAAACTGGTTATCTTTTTATCCACCCCCAGATTCTCTTCCACACATTCCATGGTCACCGGTAAGGTAGCGGCACTACTCGAGGTGGAAAATGCTAGCGTTTGTGCAGGGCTCATCGCCTTAAAAAAGCCGGTATAAGGAATCTTCTTAACAAACAGCTTTAATATAGTTGGATACACCACGAATATCATAAGCATAAGGCCTAAAAAGACCGTTAATGAGTACCAGCTTAATCCTTTAAATATTTCATATACTTTGCTAATATCATCTCCGGCCATTTTACTCACTACGCCTGCCAATAGCGCAAAAACAAAGAAGGGCGCAGCCTGCATTGTAAGATCCACCATTTTAAGAAAGACCTCCATGGCACTATCCATAAAACTGGTAACGGCCTGAGACTTTTCATTAGGGATCAATAATAAACACACGCCAAAGAACAAGCCGAAGAAAATGATCTGTAACATCAACCCGTTATCTGTTAAGGATAAGAAAAAATTCTGTGGCACGAGGTCTACCAGAGGTTGCAACGGAGTAGCGTCTTTCGTCTCATCGGCAGTTTTCATTTTTTCGGTAACCGCAGCATCCTGCAATTCACTTTTGGATAGCTCTGTGATACGTTGCGCACGTTCAAAAAATTCGGGTTCTTGCAGATAATTGATACCGTCCTTAATTTGATACCCTTGCGAACTCGCCCAAAGCTCGTAGCTAATTCTATTGTCGATACGACTTTGTTCATCTACTAATTTTCCGGGCTTGATCACATTTACAAGTGCCAATCCCAAACTTACCGCTAAAACAGTAGTGACCAAATAGGCAAGTAATGTTTTTCCACCCATGCGGCCCAGACTTCCGGCATCACCAATATTCGCTACACCACTAATAATAGAAACCAATACCAAAGGAACCGCGATCAATTTCAGTAAATTGATAAAAATAGTACCAAAGGGTGCGATCCAATTGATCGTAAAGGCGCTCCATCCCAACTGACTGGACAGCAAGGCCCAAATAATACCCAATACCAATCCGATAATGATCTTCCAGTGCAGTGCTAATTTTTTCATAGGTGTTGTTTATTTTTCGATGTTGAAAGGCGTTAAATTACGTATTAATATTTACATTTTAGAAACCCGGTTTAATAACCAAAAATCTGCTAAGACAAGGGCCGCCATTGCTTCCACTATAGGCACGGCGCGGGGCACGACACAGGGGTCGTGTCTGCCCTTCCCCTGCATTTCGACGGCTTCGCCCTTTTTGTTGATGGTCGCTTGCTTTTGCATGAGTGTAGCCACAGGTTTGAAAGCAACCGAGAAGTAGATATCTTCCCCATTACTAATCCCACCCTGTATGCCCCCACTGTAATTGGTTTTGGTAGTTCCATCCGCATTGAATGCATCGTTATGTACACTTCCTTGAAGACGTGTTCCCTCGAAACCACTTCCGTACTCAAAACCTTTTACGGCGTTGATGGATAACATGGCTTTCCCTAGTTGTGCATGTAACTTGTCGAACACAGGTTCTCCCAGACCAACCGGAACATTTTGGATTACGCATGTGATCACACCACCTACGGTATCCCCTTGTTTGCGTACCTGTTTGATATAAGATTCCATAGCAGTAGCCATGACAGGATCGGCACAGCGGACCGGATTTTTTTCTATTTCTGAAAAATCCAATTCTTGATAAGGCGTTGAAAGTTGTAATTCTCCCACGCCCGAAACATAGGCGGTAATCGAAATATCTTTTAAGAGTTGTTTTGCAATGGCACCGGCAACGACCCTACAAGCGGTCTCCCGCGCCGAAGAACGGCCCCCTCCACGATAATCGCGAGTACCGTATTTCTTATCGTACGTGAAATCGGCGTGAGACGGTCTGTACGTATCTTTAATGTGGGAGTAATCCTTCGATTTCTGATTGGTATTCTTTATGAGGAATCCAATGGGGGTGCCTGTCGTGATGCCTTCAAAAATACCGGAAAGAAATTCTACTTCATCTTCTTCCTTTCGCTGGGTTACTATGGCCGACTGTCCCGGTTTTCTTCGTTGCATTTCTAAGGCAATTGCTTCTAGATCGATCTTAATTCCCGCCGGACATCCCTCTATGATACCACCTATGGCGGCGCCATGCGATTCGCCAAAGCTCGTAAGTTTAAAAACCGTTCCGAAGGAATTTCCTGCCATTATCGCATTTTGAACAAATGTAAATGTTCTATTTGAATCCTAAAAATAAACTCTTTGCTTAATGTTTCAGAAACATTGCAAACTCAAACATAACTTTCAGTATAAGGAATGATAACACTGCTGTAAAATCAATTTGATGCTGTTTAAATTCCTTTGTATTAAACTATTGCTCTTGAAACGAAAAGTTGAAGTTGTGGTCTTGTCAGACCTCCATTTAGGAACCTACGGATGTCATGCGAAAGAGGTGTTGCATTATTTGAATACGGTAAAGCCTAAGAAATTGATCCTCAATGGGGACATTGTGGATATTTGGCAGTTTAGAAAACGGTACTTTCCAAAAGCACACTTGTTAGTCATCAAGAAAATCTTTGCCTTAGCGGCCAAAGGGACCCAGGTCTATTACCTTACCGGTAATCACGATGAGAAGATGCGACGCTTTACAGGAACCAAGATGGGTAATATTCGGGTACTGGATAAGTTGGTGCTTAGCCTGGATGGTAAAAGAGCTTGGTTCTTTCACGGCGATGTCTTCGATGTCTCAATACAACACGCCAAATGGCTTGCCAAATTAGGAGGTTGGGGATACGACCTGCTAATTCTTTTAAACAGAATGACCAATACCCTGCTGGAACGTATGGGCAGAGAGAAATATTCGCTCTCCAAAAAAATAAAGGACAATGTAAAAGGCGCTGTAAAATTTATATCGAATTTTGAAGCAACAGCATCTGAGCTCGCGATTGAAAATGGATATGATTTTGTGATCTGCGGGCATATACATCAACCCGCCATTAAAAAGGTGGTGACGGAAAATGGCAATTGTATTTACATGAACAGTGGCGACTGGGTTGAGAACCTAACAGCACTGGAATATAACAATGAGCGTTGGCATTTGTTTCATTTTAACACCAAAAAGCGCATTCCCAATCCCGATGAATGGCAAGCTACAGAAGAGGTTGATATTTCCACTCTTATTTCTGCTTTTTCTGCTTATAGTGCGTTCCCAATTTAATTCCCGGGTAAAAGCGCATGTCGCAAAATAGTTACAGGATGAAGTGCTTTTTTCGTGGTGCCATCTAGTATTTGATGTCTGCAACTGGTGCCATTCGCAGCAATAATAGTATCCTGTGAAGCTTTGCGAATTGCCGGAAACAGTATACGTTCCCCTATGTTCATACTGAGATTATAATGTTCCTTTTCATAGCCAAAACTGCCTGCCATACCGCAACATCCGGATGGAATAATGGTAGGAGTATAATTTTCGGGAAGGTTTAGTAGGTCGAATGTGACCTTTTGATTGCTAAGTGCTTTTTGATGACAATGCACGTGGATCTTTATTTCTTTTGCTTCGGAAGTAAATTGTTTAGCGGTAATATTTCCTTTTGTTATCTCTGAAGCGAGGAATTCTTCGATCAAGAAGGCGTGATTGGCTATTTTTTCAGCCGAAGACCGATCGCTCGCTAAACGAAGATATTCGTCCCGAAGCCCCAAAATTGCGGAAGGTTCAATACCAAGTAAGGGCGTACTTTCAGAAACCAAGCTCTTCAAAGATGCGATATTCTTATCCACTTCGGTTTTTGCTTCATCCAGCATCCCTTTGGAAAGAAGCGCACGGGCGCTGTCCAACGTATCTACAACTGTGACGGTGTATCCCAATCCGGTAAGCAATTCATAGGCGTCCAGCGCAATTTGTGCCTCCAAATAGTTGCTGAACTCATCCACAAAAAGCAATACTTTATTTTCCGTAAGTAATTGATTGTAATGCTTTTTGTAAATCTTACTGAAACTTTTACTTGATACTTTAGGCAGATCCCGCTGTGGTGCAATACCGCTCCACTGCTTGATCTGTTTAGCGATCCAAGGATGCCCTACTATCCAATTCGAAATTACCGGAATACGTGCCGCCTGTTTGTTGTAAAATGAACTTCTTCCGAAGCGCTTGTTAGATGAGGCTATGCCGTGAATTTTCTGGTATTGATACAAGAACTCTATCTTAGCAGTGGCCATATCCACATTGCTGGGACATTCGCTCGCACATGCTTTGCAACCTATACAAAGATCGAATACTTCCATAAGCACTTCCGAATCAAAAGCATTTGCGCTTTCGGGATGCGTGAGCATCTCTCGTAAAGCGTTGGCTCTGGCCCGAGTGGTGTCCTTTTCATTTAAAGTAGCATGATAGCTGGGACACATCGTACCTCCGGCCGACGCAGGTTTGCGGCAGTCCCCGCTACCGTTACATTTTTCGGCCATGCGCAGTAGCCCGCCCGAATCCTCAAAATCGAAGTACGTGCTTACTTTTGGTTCTTTCCGGTTCACTTCATAGCGCAAGGATTCGTCCATTTTATAGGCATCTACAATCTTTCCTGGATTGAATAGGGTGTTAGGATCGAACGCTTGTTTAATGCGTTGCAATAAGCGGTAGTTTTCTTGTCCAATGAGCATGGGCAGAAATTCGGCTCGTACGATACCATCTCCATGTTCTCCCGAAAACGAGCCTTTGTACTTTTTTGTCAGCATGGCAACGTCGGTAGTAATCTTTCTGAAGAAGGACACATCTTCCGCTTTTTTAAGGTTTAAAATAGGCCTTAAATGCAATTCACCTGCGCCTGCGTGAGCATAATATACGGCACGCTGGCCATAGCGTTCCATAAGGTCGGAAAATGCTCCAATAAAGGAAGGCAAATCTGATAAAGCCACAGCAGTATCTTCGATGCAGGCAACCGCCTTGGCATCTCCCACCATGTTTCCTAACAAACCGAGACCCGCTTTTCGCAACTCCATAGCCATATCGATAGCGTCTCCTGTCAATACCGGGGCACTGTAACTTTGGGCCGAAGCTTGCAGCGATTGTAACAATGCGTTTGTTTGGAAGGTAAGATCGGCAGGATCATTGGACCTTAATTCCAGCATCAATAAGGTCTTTGGAGCTCCTTCCACAAAGAAGCGATAGGACTCATACTTCTTATTCTTTTTCGTACAATTTAGAATCACATCGTCCATCATTTCGCAACTGTAGAGGTTGTGTTCCATGACCACATTTACATCATTCAAGCAGTTGCGAAGGGTTTCATAGTGCGCAACTACCATAGCCGAATGCCGGGGTGGAAGTTCATCCAGTTGAAGCACGATCTCTGTAGTAATGGCAAGGGTGCCTTCACTTCCGCAAAGAAGTGTACAAAGATTGAGAGCAGCTTCAGAGTTTGAGAATACTTCCGAATCGAGCAACGAATCAACAGCATAGCCGGTATTTCTTCGGTGGATTTCGGGTTTCGGAAATTCTTTTCTGATCTCTTGTTGCACTTTTTCCGAAGACAATTCCGAAAAGAGCATCCTATAAAGGGATCCTTCAAAAGAATCGGTTTGTGCTTTCTTGTGAAATTCAGTCTTAGAGAGAGGTCCGAATTCTGCCAGATCGCCATTGGAAAGAACTACTGAGAGCCTGCGAACCTTATCACGGGTAACGCCGTATTGAATGGAGGTAGTACCACTGGAATTATTGCCTACCATCCCTCCTATCATACAACGGTTGGAGGTGGATGTATTGGGCCCAAAAAAAAGTCCGTAGGGTTCAAGAACCCTGTTTAAATCGTCACGAATCACACCCGGTTGTACGGTCACCGTCTTAGCATGTGTATCCACAGCTATGATCTTTGTGAAATATTTGGATACATCTAACACAATACCTTCCCCTACGCATTGACCGGCCAAGGAAGTTCCTGCGGTTCTGGGAATGAGTGAGGTCTTATTTTCTGAAGCGAATCGTACAAGACATTGAATATCTTCTACGCTACGCGGAAAAGCCACAGCTAAGGGAGTTTTTCGATATACTGAAGCATCGGTAGCATAGATCGATCTATGCAGTTTGTCCCAAAAGAGATCGCCATCCAATCGTACAGCCAAATGATGTAGGAGCTTTTCCCATTCCATGACCGTAAATGTAACAAACATGGGGCATTTCTTTAACAAAACTTTCTATAATACAAATTAATTTTTCGGAGAGTCTTAACATGTTACCATCTATAATAGGCCTACTTTTATTCAATTAACAACCCTAAACAAATGTTTATGAAAAAAGTACTTTTAGTAATGATTACAATAGTTGCCTTCTCTATGCAGGCTGAAGCTCAAACTGTAGCTAAGAATGCCTTGGGTCTTCGCCTTGGTGACAGTGATGGTTTCGGGACCGAGATCAGTTATCAACGGGGACTAGGTGACAATAACCGACTTGAATTGGATCTGGGATGGCGCAGCAGTAAAAATTTTGATGCTTACCGCCTCACCGGACTGTACCAATGGGTTTGGAATCTCGACGGAGGCTTTAACTGGTATGTTGGTGTTGGTGGTGGTGTCGCACAGGTAGACTTTGATGATGATTTTCCGGGATTTAATGACGACACAGAAACGTATCTCTACGCTGCCGGGGATATCGGGATCGAATACGATTTTGATATTCCGTTATTGTTGTCACTGGACTTTAGACCTGAAATTGGTTTTGGAGATTTCAATGATGATGTCGATTTCGACATTGCTTTAGGAATTCGCTATCAATTTTGAGGATAGTGCAACATAGATAATAAAAACCCGCAAGTTGCGGGTTTTTTTATTGGGTTTGAGTGAACGCCGTATTATTTATGCAAGGAATATCTAAAGACCACCGGCACAGATTGCTTTTCGAACTTTACAAGAATGAATGGAGCTGTGATCACCGTGGTAACGTAGTCACCGGGCTTGGGAGATTCACCACCAATATATAGAATGGTTTGTTCTTCTTCCCTCACAATAGTATCAATGGCGATTGAATATCCTCCGGTAGAACGTTCCCCGGATGTGATAAATGCGACTTGGTATTTCGAGAAGTCCACTTCGGGCACAGGAAGGCCGGGTTTTCGTGTACCGTTAATAGTATTATATATGTCTTGCAGTGTTATTTGATCAGATATAATACGTTCTTGTTTATTAGTAAAGTTACCGTGGCTGCCTTTTTCTAAAACAGTAAAATCTATGGAAGCTGTTATTGACGGTTTCGAATTATTCGTACTGCTTTTACAGCTCCACAAGAAACTTAATAGCACCGCACAAAGTATAATGAGTACTTTACTATATTTTCTGAAAGGCTTTGTCATAAACAGTTTCATATAAGGGTACTACATTTTTTGTGTCGAATTTTCGTGAAGCTTCTTTAGCTTGCTTCTTGAATTGCGATAAGGTTTTTTCATCTTTTAAAATCTGTAAAGCATTTGCAGCCATCTCATCTACATTACCTACATCGCTTAAATACCCGCTTACCCCCTGTACATTCACTTCAGCCAATCCGCCGGTATTACTGGAGATCACAGGAACACCGCAGGCCATTGCTTCTAAGGCTGCAAGACCGAAACTCTCTTTTTCTGAAGGCAACAAAAAGAGGTCTGTAAAACACAGAATCTTATTGATCTCGCTGCTGTTCCCTAAAAATAATACTTTTTCCTGAATCCCCTTCTTAACACACAACGCCTCACACGCTTCTTTTTCGGGACCTTCTCCTACCATGATAAGCTTGGCCGGTATTTTTTTCTGAATACGGTCAAAGATCTCAATGACATCCATGACACGTTTTACGGGGCGTAGGTTACTTATGTGTGTAATGATTCTTTCATTCTTATCTGCCATTAGATCCCTTTGACAGTCGGTATAAGGGTTGTCGTGCTTCGCAACATCAATAAAGTTTGGGACCACGTCTATTTCATTGGTGATATCGAACAATCGAAGTGTATCTTCTTTAAGACTTTCAGAAACTGACGTTACCACTTCGCTTTTATTAATACTGAAGGTTACGGCCGGCTTGTAGAATGGGTGATTTCCTACCAGTGTTATATCAGTTCCGTGAAGAGTGGTTACTATGGGGATATAGATGTTTTCTTCTTCGAGCATTTTCTTGGCCATATATCCTGCGTACGCATGCGGTATGGCATAGTGAACATGAAGCAGTTCGATTCCATATAGTTTCACCATGTTCACCAATTTGCTTGACAAGGCCAATTCATACGGTTGATAATGGAACAATGGATAGTCCGGGACGGTTACTTCATGATAATGGATGTTATGCGAAACCAGTTCCAACCTTACCGGTTGATTGTAAGTAATAAAATGAATCTCATGACCTCGCTCTGCCAAGGCAATACCCAATTCGGTTGCTACAACGCCACTTCCTCCAAAGGTTGGATAACAAACTATCGCAATTTTCATAGGTCGGTGTTTTTAAAATCGATAGCATCGTATATAACGGATTGAATATTACTTCTCAAATTACTTCCAATTAGTTTGCGGTTGTCGGCACTGGGATAGGTTCTGTTCGATAAAAATACATAAACAATCTCTTCTTCAGGGTCTGCCCAAGTTAATGTTCCCGTAAACCCGCTATGCCCAAAACTGGTCATGGAGACACAGCCGCAGGTTGGGCCAACATCACCCAATTGCGGTTTGTCGAACCCGACACCGCGCCGTACATCGCTTTCACAGTAATAGCATGTATTGAAGGCGTCCAAGGTTTGTGGTTTAAAGAATCGCTTTCCGCCATAAAACCCTTTCCAAAGATACATCTGCATAATCTTCGCGATGTCGTTGGCATTACTGAAAAGTCCTGCATGACCCCCTACTCCTCCTAACATGGCTGCCCCTTGGTCATGCACATAACCGTGAACTTTCTGCATACGAAAGCTGTAATCGTCTTCTGTTGGAACGATATCGATCTTTGAGAATTTTTGAAGCGGATTGTACGTGGTATAATTGGCACCAAGATGCTCATATAAATTTCGCTGTACCAGCTTGTCCAAAGGCGTTCCGTAGAATTCTTCCAGGTATTTTTTCAGGATATAGTACGGCAGGTCGCTGTATTTATATCCCGGCCGGTCCCTCAATTCACTCGTTCGGATGATATTGTATATGGAATCCTGATAATCGGTACGCATATTCAAGTCTTCCGCCACTGGCAAACCAAATGTTTCAGAAGGTGATTTGGAATAGTATTTTGCTGCGGGTTGTTTGGTTAATGTGTCCAAGGTTCCAATGTAAAATGGTATCCACGCCTGTAGTCTGCCCGTGTGCGTAAGGATCTCTTTAAGGGTGATATCTTTTTTATTTGAATTCTTGTATTCCGGGAGCATTTCAGAAAGCTTGGTATCCATAGAAAGAACATCCCGATCTACAAGTTCCATCACCAACGGTAATGTTGCGAGTATTTTGGTAAGTGATGCCACATCATACACATCATCGTTCTTTACGGCATTCTTGTTTTCCTGAGTGTGGTACCCAAAATTCTTTTGATAAACTACTTTCCCCTTACGGGCTACCAATATTTGCATTCCCGGGGTCATACCGCCATAGATCCCCGTGCGAGCAAGCGAATCTATTTTATGCAGGGTAAAGCTGTTCATACCTACACTTTCTGGAGTACCGTACTGTAAACGATTCATACTATTCGTTTCAATAGAAGTATGCAGCGGAAAATCGGGTCCCAATGAAACCGGCAACTGACCGTTCGCTTTTCTCGCTCCAAAAATTAATTGAGCCGACAGTTGCTGACTCACTTCGCTGTTTTGATACGAGAGCACAATCCCTTCAAAATTGGCACGGCTTCTCAGGTTTAAAAGAGCGTATGGACGGGCAAATACATCCAAAATAACCTTGTTGGTACGTGCGATCTCATAGATCCAGACCAATTCATTTTCAGTAAACTCGTAGTCTTTCCATGGTGATGCATTCGACTTATGAAAACCAATAATCACGTGGGTATAGGTTGCTAATTTCTTTATGTAACTGTCCAAGTCATCTGCCTTGACCCAATCCACTTGTGCGTATTGTTGCAATTGGTCCAAAAACGCACTGCCGTCGTCATCACCAAAATTGACGTAGGCAATGGAACTTTTTTGAAGGTCTTTGATGGGTAGAATATCTTGTTCATTCTTTAAAACAGTAAGTGCTTTCTCCATGGATTCCTCATACAGAACAGCGTCCTGTACTGTATTGAGTTCTTCGATTAAATAATTAGTATCTACTGGAGCATAATCGTGGAGCCCCACCTTATATTTCGCGTACAGAATTTTTTTTACGGAATGCTCCAGGCGTTCTTCAGTGATCACTTTTTCGCGATAGGCATTCACTAAGAGTTGGTGCGCTTTTGGGATGTCTTCAGAAATCAATAGAACGTCATTCCCGGCTAGAAATGCAGCCAGATCAATCTCCCCGGGTGATGAAAAGTTGGAAGCTCCCTTCATATTAAGGGCATCGGTAAAAATAAGTCCGTTAAAACCCAATTGACCTTTAAGAATTCCTGAAACAATTGTTCTGGAAATGGAAGATGGATAATCGCTACGTTCTTCCAGCGATGGAACGTTTAAATGCGCAACCATCACACTGCTCAGTCCGTTGTTGATAAGACGCTTATAAGGGTAAAGTTCTATACTGTCAATTCGCTCTTTGCTAAAGTTGATCGTGGGCAGCGTCTTGTGGGAGTCGGTATCGGTATCCCCATGACCGGGAAAATGTTTTGCATTTGCCAAAATCCCGGCACGCTGCATTCCCTTCATAAATGCCAGAGCCTTTTCGGTAACATTGTCTTTGTCTTCGCCAAACGAACGGTTCCCGATAATGGGATTCTTCGGATTCGTGTTAATGTCGGTCACGGGAGCGAAATTGATGTGCACTCCCAAACGTTTGCAATGCTCCCCAATACGTTCTCCTATTTTTTCAACAATACGGTTATCTTTAATGGCTCCCAGGGTCATATTCCAAGGATATGCAAAGGTAGAATCCAAACGCATGGCGAGTCCCCATTCGGCATCCATGGCAACCATAAGTGGTATTTTTGAAGCGGCTTGAAACTCGTTATTTAGTTTGGCTTGCCGCATAGGGCCTCCTTTCGAAAAGATAACACCGCCAATGTATTGATTGGCAATTAGGTCTTTCACTTTATCGGTTTTAGAGGTAGGATCACTGGAAAACACATCGACCATAAACAATTGTCCGATCTTTTCCTGAAGGGACATGTTACCATAGATACTATCGACCCATTTTTGCTGATTCGGGAAGTCCTCCTTAACGATTAATGGATTAATTTGCTGTGAAAATACAGGGAATAGAACGAGTGCAAGAAGTGAGGTTGCAAGCAATTTTTTCATATACTGAAAGGTACAAAAACTATGCTAAAAATCGATTGTGCCAGCTTTCTTTTGCAGGAACTTCCCAGTTTTCCAAGTATTCGGCTTTTGTATTCACCAGGTTGTTGAATACCACGGTATTGGGAGAGACAGAACGTGCTTTTGCCATTTTTCTGAAATCGGTCAAAGGCTTATACGCTATGAAATCTCCGGAATAGAATGTGACATTCATCTTGTCAAGCAGGTCTACTTCAAATTCTTTCTCTAACGACTGAATGAATCGTACTGAAGCATCGATGCTACATCCTGAAGCTGAAGCATTCTCTTGGTTAAGGCCAATCACAATAAACCGATTGTATTTTAGCTCGAAACCGGCTTCCAGATCGGTTCCATGTGCCGTCCACGCCTCCAAGAACTTTGCTGTTTTATCATGGATGATAGCTAATTCGTCATCGGTTAGTTTTCTATTCGCTTGGTAGATCCACACACGTGAATCGTCGGGTAAGTTGTTAAAATCGGTCAACATGATTATAAGTCTTCAGCATTGGCAATCATCTCTGCGACATCCATTACTTGTATATCGCCTTCTTTTTCTTTTCCTTTTACGCCATCGGTTAGCATGGTATTACAGAAGGGACAACCGGCTGCAATAATGTCGGGCTGTGTTTCCATGGCTTCTTCGGTACGCTCTATATTCACTTCTTTATCGCCCGGTTCTGCTTCTTTGAACATTTGTGCTCCCCCGGCCCCACAACAGAGTCCGCGGGACTTACAACGCCGCATTTCTACAAGCTCTACCTCCAGTTTTTCCAGAAGCTCCCGAGGTGCTTCATATTCACCATTGGCACGCCCCAAATAACAAGGGTCGTGGAATGTAATTCGTTTCCCTTTGAATTTTCCACCCTCCACTCGCAGTCGGCCTTCAGCTAAAAGATCTTTCAGGAATTGTGTGTGGTGCACCACCTCGTACGAACCGCCCAATTCCGGATATTCGTTCTTAATGGTGTTAAAGCAATGCGGACAAGCAGTTACGATCTTTTGTACTTCGTAAGCATTTAACACCTCTATATTGCCCATAGCCTGCATTTGGAACAAAAACTCGTTCCCCGCGCGTTTTGCCGGATCTCCTGTACAACTTTCTTCGGTTCCCAAGACAGCAAACTCCACGTTGGCATTATGCAATAATTTTACAAACGCCTTGGTAATCTTCTTGGCACGATCATCAAAACTTCCGGCACAGCCCACCCAAAACAACACTTCGGGTTGTTTTCCTTGCGCCATATATTCGGCCATCGTTGGTATTTTTATTGGTTCACTCATGTGTGTACTCTTTATTCTTTAAAAACCTGAATGGTCACTTCTTTTTCAACTAAATCTGTGAATTTGCCCTTATAGCGGGTAGCTTTCACCAAATGATTGTCCACCCAATGGTAATTTCCTCCACGGGGTTTTCCCATTAGCAGGCTGTGGTATTTGAAACCGTGTTGGTTCAACCACGTTTCTGTTACTTCGCGGTGCTCTTCGGTTCGGGAAGTGAAAAAACAAATAATATGACCTTGATCGTACCATTTATTCAACGTTCGTAAGGCATCGGGAAAAGGCTCACAGGTGGCCATTCGCTCAGGTTCCTCATTGGGAATGTCGTCGGTAATGGTCCCATCGATATCGATCAAATAGTTCTTGACATCTTTAGGCAGTACAGGACTAACGTGTTCACCATTTATATGCGTATCTCGTAATAATTTATTTACTTTCTCCGATTTCATTTATTCGTTCTTCCAATTAAGTCGATCCATTTGATTGTAGGGCCATGGGGCCCCGTTATTCTCTATGTTGGTCATAGCAACGTTTAGCTCATTGGGAGCAGCCGATTGTTCCATGACCAAATATTGACGCATGTCCATAATTATAGACAACGGGTCGATACTTACCGGACAGGCTTCCACACAGGCGTTACAGGTAGTGCACGCCCATAATTCTTCCCTAAGGATATAATCATCCAACAGTTGTTTGCCGTCGGGTTTGAATTCGCCATTCGCATTAATATTCTTACCTACTTCCTCCAAACGATCACGCGTATCCATCATGATCTTACGGGGCGACAATTTTTTTCCGGTTAGATTGGCCGGACACTCGCTGGTACAGCGTCCGCACTCGGTGCAGGTGTAGGCATTGAGCAATTGGATCCTGTTTAGGTCCATGACATCGCTTGCTCCAAACTTCGCAGGTGCTTCAGTACCTTCAGCCGGAGCCGCGAACGGATCGGCATTTGGGTCCATCATGAGTTTTACTTCATTGGTTACCGATTCTAAATTCTTAAATTTTCCTTTCGGCACCACTTTTCCGAAGTAGACATTCGGAAATGCCAAAATAATGTGCAAATGCTTGGAGAAATAGAGATAGTTCAAGAAAACTAAGATCCCCAAAATATGTAGCCACCACGCTGTGCGTTCGATAAGGATGAGCGTACTTTCAGAAAATCCTTCCAGCAACGGTACGATATATTGGCTCACAGGAAACATGCCTGCTTGAGTGTAGTGTGCTGCTCCAATACGCTGTAGTTGGAGGTCTGCGGCGTTCATGGTGAGAAAAAGCACCATCAAAACCATTTCGAAATAAAGTATATAGTTTGCGTCATTCTTGGGCCACTCTGTCATTTCACGAGCCCAGAAGCGTCTAATCTTTTGAATATTACGTCGTGTCCAAAAGAGTATGACACCCACCAACACTAAAAGAGCCAGGATCTCGAAAGTGGCTATCAAATAATCGTAGACGACACCCATTCCCGATAAAACACGATGTGTCCCGAAGAGCCCATCGATAATTATTTCCAGCACCTCTATATTGATAACAATAAAGCCTACATAGACTATAATGTGTAAAAGTCCCGATACAGGGCGTACGACCATTTTAGATTGCCCTAGGGCGATACGCACTACATTTCCCCAACGTTCTGCCTTTTGATTGGAAGCATCTACCTCCTGTCCCAATTTTATATTGCGAATGATCTTTCGGATATTCTTTGTGAAATAACCAATACCCGCTATTAGGGCGATAAGGAATACTATATTAGGAATGTACTGCATGTTCTATTGGTTGGGATCTTCCGGCGGACTATATTCTTTGGGTCGTTTACCGAAAAGTGAAAAATGAACGTATCGTTTTGGATTAAGTTTCAAGTCTTGCATTAGTTGCTCCAATTGTTTGGACGCACCTTCAAGGTTCTCGTATAATTTGTCATCCTTCAGTAATTTACCAACACTCCCTTCTCCACTGTTGATACGCGTAACGATATCATTTAGCTGTTCGGTTACGGCTTGCATATCGGCTACCATCTTTCCGGTTTCTATCTGTGCAAGTGAATCGGATAATTTTGCAAAATTCTCGGCGGTGGTATCAAGGTTGGTAAAGGTTCGGCTTAATTTATCGCTGTTCTCTGCCAGCAATCCGTCCATACGTTGGGTGACACTGTTAAATGAAGCGAGGGTGCGATTTAGACCTTGAATGGCTTCACGTAGATTATTTCTGGTTGGCTCATCAACAATATCGGTAAAAGCTAATAAGAGCGTATCTACTGTAGCCAGCGTATTGTTCACCTTATTTTCCAATGGACCCAATCGCTCTGTCACGGCATCCAACATACCTTTTTCTATCTCGCCTTTAAGGGTATCTCCGGACTGAGCGATGGTATTTACATCGTAGGTAGGAAAGATACCTAGTGACTTCCCCCCAATCAAACCACTACTGTAAATACGAACCAGGCTGTTCCGGGAGAAATCGAAGTCCTTTTCTACCGTAAATTCCACGATAAGACCACCTGCCTGATTTGCAAAGTCGATGTTTTGAACTTTTCCAACTTTCAATCCGTTGATTGTCACCGGAGCCGACTTAGCCAAGCCTTCGACATTTTGGTATTTCACGTAAAAAGTACGGTGCTTCTCAAGCAAATTCGTGCCTTTCAGAAAGCTGTACCCAAAGATAAACAGCAAGATGGCGCCAATAGCAAGAATTCCGGTTTTAACTTCTCTAGATAGTCTCAAGGGGTATTGTTTTCGTTGAAAACAAATTTAGAAATAAATATAGAAAAAGCCCTTTATTTATCTTCGGAATTTAAGACATCCGAAAGTTTAACTTTTTTACCGTTTTTGAAGGCAACGACATAACAGGAGGAATATCCTTTTTCGCGTGCAAAGGCTTTCATAAGCTCGATCTTGTGATAGTCTGACGTTTCTCCGTAGTAATATTTAAAAAGACCGTCTTCTTTCTCTCTGCTTATCTCCTTCAAGCCTTTAAAATTTGAAGGTTTGGTATCAATCTTTTTACTGCTGGCTGCAAGTTGAACTTTAAATGTCACGTCTTTATAGATCTTTTCTTCAGTGGTTTCTATGGCCTTGTCGATCTCGTCTTCTTCAATAACCGGATTTTGAGATTTAGTAGTTGCAATCGCCAAGCTATTTTGATAGGATAGGATCGCCTTGGCAATTTGATCGGCCATTTCCTGTTGCCCTTTCTTTGAATTAAGGTAGGCTCCTTCGTCGTTATTGCTAAGAAAACCTGTTTCTATAAGTACACTGGGCATGTAGGTGTTGTGAAGCACCCAAAAACCTGCCTGTTTCACACTACGGTCTTTACGTTTCAAGGTGTTGGTAAAGTTATTCTGTATCAAACTCGCCAGCAGGATGCTCTGGTCCAGATACTCCTCTTGCATCAATGTAAGGCCAATAAGCGATTCGGGCGCACTTGGATCGAAGCCCGCATACGTCTCTTTGTAATTTTCCTCCAGAAATATTACTTCATTTTCTTTTTTTGCGATCTCGAAATTTGCCTGACTCTTGTGCAAGCCCAGCACAAAGGTTTCTGTGCCGTAGGCTTGCGAATGATGAGCGTTGCAATGTACAGAAACAAACAAATCGGCATCTGCTTTATTGGCTATGGCAGCACGTTCGCTCAACTCAAGGAAGACATCTGTTTTACGTGTATAGATTACTTTTATGTTTGGATTCTTTTCAAGGATCTCCCCAATTTTTAAAACAATGCTTAACGCGATCTCCGCTTCCTTATAGCCATTCTTTGTATTACCGGTATCCTTACCTCCGTGTCCTGCATCCAACACCACAACAAAGGGTTTTGTTGGAGCGTTATTGGAATTAGTAAAGGAAGCACATAGCAAGAGGCCGACAGCAAGTACGAAAAAAGACAAAAGTTTCGTTTTCATAGAGGTATAACGACAGTTAGAAATTGATATTTTAAAAAAGTGTATTTAAAAAACACAGCCCAAAAAATATGCTTAATTTTGAAGTTTCAAAAACTAAGCCAAATAAGTTTCGGGTTTTTCAGTTGTACTGTTTGGCAAAATTGAAGAAACTTAATGAAAGTTCCTCGGTCTAATTTGTATAATTCTACAATACACGGCAAAATTATATTTTTTAAACCGAAAATTACAAAATAACAGCATCGTAGCATTGCAAACTAAACGGCAATTTTTTCCGATTTTTCTCACACTTCTGCTTTCCTGCAGTGCTGCATTATATTCACAGGACATTCCCTCGAAAAACGAAGTAAACCTTCCTTCCGAAGAAAAAGAAGATTCTATTACCGTTCCCGTAAGAGACTTACTTCCTGAAACCACTGAAGTAGTCGCAGATACCGTCCGCACCGATACGATAGTGCCGCAGAAGGAATTTCTTGATGACGTGGTAGATTATTACGGAGAAGACTATGTGTACCTGGACCGTAAGAGCAACAAGGTCTATATGTATAATAAAGCCTATATTGTGTATGGCGATATGCGAATTGATGCCGGCTTGATCATTTTAGATTACAACAAGAATGAAGTTACCGCCAAAGGTATTGACAGCGCAGGTGTATATTCCCAACGTCCAATTTTCGTGCAAGGTGGTAACAGAGCCGAACCCGATTCATTGCGGTTCAATACGAAGACAAAAAAAGCGATCGTCTACAATACCCGAACCGAACAGAATGGTTTTAATGTGATCGCGGAAGCTACAAAGAAAGAAAATGATTCAGTTTATTTTCTTCGGAATGTGAAGTTCACTACTTCCAAGAACATCGAAGATCCCGAATATTATTTTTACACCCGCAGAGCGAAATTTGTTCCTAAGAAGAAGATCGTTACCGGTTTGACCAATATGTATATAGCCGATGTACCTACGCCCGTAGGCTTACCATTTGCGTATTTTCCACTTACGGAAGATCGTGCATCGGGTTTTATCATTCCAACCATTGGCGAGAACAGTAATCGCGGTTTCTTTTTCCAGAACGGGGGGTACTATTTTGCCATCAATGATTATTTAGACCTCACAGTTTTAGGAGATTATTATACCAATGGTAGCTACGGACTGCGAGGGGAATCGGCCTATCTGGTACGGTATAAGTTTCGAGGGAATGTAAGTGTACGATACGAAAACCTTATTAATAGTGAACGCGGTTTTCCGGATTTTAGTCAGAGTTCGGTATACAACATTCGTTGGAGCCACACACAGGACCAAAAAGCGAGTCCGTCGTCCACCTTCTCGGCTTCGGTCAACTTAGGGAGTAGCCGCTATTTCCAGCAGTCGATCAATCAAACCAACAACGCCAGCGCCTTGGTGAATACCTTGAACTCTTCTGTTTCGTATTCAAAAACCTTTGAAGGAGAACCTCAGGTTAATTTTACAATTGCGGGTACGCACAGTCAGAACACCAATACCCAAGAGATCACGATGTCGTTACCCAATATTGATGCAAATGTTTCCAGGATCTTTCCCTTTGCTCCAAGTTCGGGTGTAAAGCGTGGGGCGTTTCAAAACATCAATTTTCAATACAATGTTGCTGCTGAAAATAGGTTCAGTACGGTCGATTCTTTGTTCTTCAAGCCCGAAATGTTCGAGACAGCACAAGTGGGTGCGCGACATAACATTCCTGTGTCTACCAATTTTAAGATCCTTAATTATATAAGTGCGTCTGCCGGAACGAATCTTCAAGAAGTATGGGTGTTAAAAACTATCGAACGACGGTATGATGCAACACTCAATGATGGTGTAGGCGGTGTCGTGGAAGACACTATTCCCGGATTTGACAGATATCTTACCTATAACTTTTCAACAAGTTTAGGGACTACCGTATATGGTTTATTCAACTTCGGAACAGATAAAAGAATACAGGCGCTTCGGCACGTCATGCGACCTTCGGTAAGCTACAACATTAATCCCGGCTTCGATCAATACTACGACGAATATACGATCCCGGCTACGGCAGATCCTGATGTGAATGATGAGATCGTTTCGTATTCACGATTTCAGAACTCGATCTACGGTGCCCCCGGACAAAACTACTCTAGTAGTATAGGATTATCTTTAAGCAATACTTTTGAGGCCAAGATACGGGACAGGGACACTACAGCCACCGAACCCAAGAAGGTGATCCTGCTCAATAATTTCAATTTTAGTACAGCGTATAACCTAGTATCCGATTCGCTTAATTGGCAACCTTTACGCGTCACCGGAAGTATTCCTATCGTGGACCGGTTGGACTTTAACTTTAGCGGTACATTGAATCCGTATGCCTTGAACAGTAATAACCGTGAGATTGATGTATGGAATATAAATAACGGCGGGAGTTTGTTTCGTTTGACAAATGCGAATGTCAGTATCAATTATTCGTTCTCGAGTACAGATTTTGAAGGAAAAAAGGATGATGATCCTAAGGTATTCGAAGATGAAACGTTTAGAAACGGCGGGCGACCCGACGATCTCTTTGGAGAAACAACCGATATTTATGACGGGAATATTTATAAGGAGGATGATGAAGACGAAGACAAGACCGATATTGGCTGGTACAATTATAAGATCCCATGGGATTTTAGATTGGCGTACACCATGACCTATTCCAATAACCAACGACAGAATGAGATCTCATCACAATCGCTTATGGTAAGTACCAATTTGGAACTTTCTCCACGGTGGCGGGTGGGAGTTTCTTCAGGGTACGATTTTAAGAACAAAGGCGTAACACTTACACAGTTCCGGTTTCAGCGAGATCTTGAGAGCTGGCAAATGAGCTTTAACTGGACACCTATTGGGAGCATAAACACTTCTTGGTATTTTTATATAGGAATAAAATCTTCGGTGTTAAGTGATATTAAATACGACAAACGAAGAGAATCCGATCGACAGTTATAACAGTATTAATTTAATTCCACTATGAAAAAGATCATTCAAACCAACAATGCGCCTTCTCCCATTGGGCCGTATAGTCAGGCTGTATTAAAAGGTAATTTATTGTTCACTTCCGGACAAATCGCTTTGGATCCAAAGACCGGCGCCTTGAGAACAGACGACATCACCGCTGAAACCAAACTAGTGATGGAAAATCTGAAGGCCGTTCTCGCAGAAGCAGGAATGACCTTTGAGCATGTGCTCAAAACATCCATTTTTATAAGCGACATGAAGAATTTTGGCGCCATCAATGAAGTATATGCCCAATATTTTGACGAAGCAACGGCACCGGCTCGTGAAACAGTAGAAGTAGCCAATTTGCCTAAATATGTGAATGTCGAGATCTCAATGATAGCTTCCCTGTGATCTAATTTTCTTCATTCTCACGCGTGCCTTGTGTATTAAAATCTGCAGGCATCGTATCATCATCCGGAGTTACGGGAAGAATTTCATCAGATTCTTTAGTAAGTTTTCTGTTGAAGAGTTTGTTGACCAACTCTGCAAAGGTGTCAAAGTCTACTGTATACGAAACTCCCGCACCTTGTTCGAAGATCTGATCTTCTCCAATGAATTGAATGTCGGCTTGCCTGTTGAAAAAATTAATACGAAGGCTTCCATCTTCATTCACCAACCATTGTACTTCAATATCCCCTGCTACGGCAGTTTCGTTCACACCTCCTACCGGTACTCCCACTTTTCCATTGATAAGAATACGCTCGTTGATTTGTGTAGATAGCGTAATTCCGAAGCGATCTGCAGTTTCCTGATTGGGTAATCGGGACCCCTGCGAATAATCCAGCCCCACACGGAACTTGCTATCCTGATCGGCAAAGATCTCATTCACGAGTCCGGAGACGCGCTCTACCAGGGTGCCGGTAAAGGCATTCGAGCCTTCATAATTATCATTCACAAAAGAGCCAGATGCCAATAGGAAGAGCGCTTGCCTCTCACGTTGTTCGGCATTTTGTAGTTTGTATTCAAGCTCACTCTTTACAATAGAACTCACTCTGGGGAAATCAATGCGGAAGTTGATATCGGGTTGAATGAGCTCACCGGTAAGATCAATAAACACTTCAACGGGAATCTTTCTGTTCACTGCCGGGTTGTCCAACAGTATGGAAGGATTGGCCTGTGTTAAATACATGGCACTTAGATCCAAATTGGCCCGCTCCGGGCTTCCGTCCCATGTAATACTTCCGCCGGGAACTACTTGTATGGTCTTTTGGATGATCCCTCCGTATCTAAAATCGTATTCACCGCTTATCACCAGGAAATCTCCCCACATTCTAAACTTTCCGAGGGTATTGATCTCAATGAGTAAGATCCCGGCACCCCTCCCCTTCAGTGTAGAATTGTTAACTTGGTCCACGACCACTTCAACTTCAGCTTTGTCATTAATATCCAATTCAAAATTCAAGGACAATCCTTTAACCTCTTCAGAAACGATGGTCTCACCGCTAATACGTGCTTGTTTTTCTTTGGGAGATAAGAACTTTATAAATGAATCATCACCAATAGATTCTGTATCGCTGAGAGGAATTTTGAAAGTAGTACCCTCTTCGGTAGTGGCAACAACATCTATCACTAACTCTTCAACGGGCCCCCGAATGGCTGCGGTTCCGCTTATAAAAGCAGTTCCGTAGTACAGTGCATCCTCTTGGGGTTTGGTGTCCAAGACAAGTAGGCGATCCGGAGCATCGATGTTCAGGTCCAGCTCCCAGTTTCCGAAGTTGGTATGCGTCGCATTTCCTGAAAGTGTACCGGTGGTTCCGTATTTAGTGTCGGTTATTTCAGTACGGCCCAGATCAAATTTGTTCTTCGTTAAAATAATCTGAGTGGAATTATCCAAATTGAAGTCGGTATTCAAGTATGGGATCCTCAAACCTGCATCCTCCAAGGCAACGCGTCCAAAGATATCGGGAGATTTGTAATTGCCGGATACGCGAATGTTCCCGGAAGCCAGCCCCCGAATGTTTGAAATCACATCGGCCCCAAACGGACTGAATGCGTGCATGTTGAAATCGTTCAGGTCGACATCGAGCCGAATTTGAGGATTTTGCGGGGAGACATCGATAGTACCTACGGCATTGATCGATTTCACATTGTTGTTTGTGAGGGATGTATTGATACTGTAGTTGGTTAGATCCTCATTCCCTCGTACTGTTAAGTCCAGATCTCCAAAGGACACATCGTTTATGATCACGTTGTCAATGGTTACCTGACTGTTTGGATAGTAGGCGCCGTTCTTCTGAAGGAAATCCAATTTGCCATTTATATTCCCCTGAAGCTGCAGACTGTCGATATCCGGGGTAAGATTTCCAATATTCACATTATTGAACTGAAGCTTTACATTCTTATAGGTAGAATCCCGAAGCGTTCCCGCTAATTGAATGATCTCGTTGTTATGACTAAAAACAAGTGAGTCAATACGCACATCCTTAAAGTTATCATCAAATACAACCTTATTCAAATCATTGTTCTTCTCGTTGATATACCACACATTGTCCTTGTAGGTAATATCGGAACGTTTTACGCCCACGACCGATTTCCCTTGTTCGTTGATGGTGTGAAACAAGGCAAGGTTAAAGAGATCTTCTTTTTTCTTACCTCCTTTAAATTCTGAACGAATGTACAAGGTGTCATTGATGGTCTTGTTAATAACATTGACATCCGTAAGATTATAAAATCCCGTGTATACCGAATCCACTGAAATATATGCATTGTAAATAGGGTTGTCATTGTCTACTTGAATGTTGACCCGCGACAGATAATTATCTAGCACGATGATCTCCGGGGAGCGAAAATCGAGTTGAAATTTGGATTCATCGGAAGAGACCGAACCTTTTATCCTTGTATTCTCACCCAACTGAAGTTGTGGTACAAAGACTTCTACGATCTTATTGAATACCTTGAACTCGTAGTCGATGTATTGGTCTGTGGTAACTTCCTGCGGAATGTAATTGGTGTAGATACTGCCAATTCCATTGACAAAAAGGTTGGGTATGTCTTCGAGTAGGAACTCACCGGTGATCTTTCCGTTAATAATATCAGGCGAATTGATCTCAATGGTTCGAATCGGCCCTTCAAAAGAAGAAATAATATTGAAGTCATCGAAGAAGAAATCGTCATCTTCATTTTGATAGAACGTTTGGTTGAAGGTAATGGTTCCGCGTGCATCATCTACGGTAGTTCCCTCCATATCCATGATGATCTTCCCAGCGAAAACTGAAATACTATCCCTTGTAAATAAATTCAATTGATTCAGTTCGGCGAATTCCACATCGGCCTCAAAGTCGTACTGATTGGCATCCTTCGAAACATCTACAAGCCCTTTGAACTCCATTTTCAAATTAGGATCGTTTATGGTAAGCTCACCATCAAACAACGGATTTCTTAAATTCCCGGAGATATTGATTTTTTGATAATTATATCCTTCAAATGTAAGTGAGGATATTGTTCCTGTAATCCCGGTGTTGACAGATTCCTGAGTAAATCCTCGACCGTCCACACTAAGATCTGCGGTCACTTTTCCTAACGAGCTGGTTCCTGCTATTTTCCCTAATGAGAAGTTATTAAGCACGATATTCCCTTTGTAATAGGCATAATCGAAATTGTTGAGGTTTCCAACACTTAGATCGACCTTTGCGCCGCCAATACCCGAGGAAATAGTACTCTTGGTTACCAAATCGGTTGTTGTGATGGTGGTATTGCCCGAAAAGGTGAACGTACCTAGATCCTTTAGTTCCTTCGGAATGACATCTCCTAAAATTCGCGGCATAAACCGACGCAGATCGTAGTAATTAGTAGTTATGGAATGCCCTTCAGCGTTAATAGAATACTCGGTGTCGGCAGCTAAAATGTCTTTTACTGAAAAATCACCTGAGATGCGCGTGTCACCCGTCGCCAGCTGTGCATTGGTAAATTCAAAATCGTTCAATGTTCCTTTGAATTCTCCGTCGATATTGATAACTTGATCTGGACCAAATTCATTGTAAAAACTGTTTAGATCGTTGGTCGACAGTTTGGAATCATTGAAATTAGCTGAAATAATCACCCCTTTTTCGAAATCAGATAAATTTCCGTCGGGGTAGCTTAGCAAAATATTACCCGTGATTGTAGATGCTTCGGTGATAAGGGTAAGATCTTCGAAGCGCATTTCAGTAAGTGTATACGAGAAATCTCCTTGCAGATCTTTGATCACAAAACCGCGTTCGGCATCCAAGGACAATGATTGGATGGAAGCTTCAATTTCGGGTCCTGTGATCTTGAAGTCTGTGGCCATTAAATTTACATCCTTCAGAAGAAAAACCTCCGGATTATCAAGATTGTGATTGGTAATCTTTACAACACTTTCGGTAAGACTTACATCATTGCTAAAGAGCGAGAAAGGGCTTTCACTTTTTTGTCCGGTATCGAACTTTTCGGCAAAAATTGTAAGATTGTCTGTTTCTTCGCCTTGGTACGTGGTCACATAGAGTTTGGCTCTTTCAAGGTCGATATTACCAAAACCCAGATCTCCTTGTATTAAATTTTGAAAGTTTACAATGTTGGTTTCCAGCCTGTCTGCGTAGATGAGTGTATCTTCATGATGATCGGCGATGTACACCTCGCGAATATCGACCTCACCTTTCCAGTTAAGGCCCAAGCGTTTTATTTCAATGCGCGTTCCGTAGGTTTCATTGAGATTGTCCGTTACTTTTTTGGCAACATAGGTTTGGACGGAAGGAATTGAAAGAATAATGACTAAAAGCACGAGCAGCAATACAATTATTGCGAAAGTGCGAAGTATTATTTTCCTAAGTTTTTTGATACGCTTTTAAAGTTTTAATTTTGACTCCAATAAATATGCCTTTTTTATTTTGAGCGACCAAAATTGTTACATACTCGGTATTGAATCCTCTTGTGACGACACAGCCGCCGCTGTGATCAACAACGGTGTTATTTTGTCTAATGTTGTTGCCACACAAACAATTCATAAAGAATATGGTGGTGTGGTTCCGGAGTTGGCATCACGTGCGCATCAACAGAACATCGTCCCGGTGGTTCACCAAGCTTTGCGCAAAGCAAATATCGACAAAAAAGACTTAAGTGCCATAGCTTTTACAAGTGGTCCGGGAT
Source organism: uncultured Altibacter sp. (assembly GCF_963972995.1). Lineage (NCBI taxonomy): Bacteria > Pseudomonadati > Bacteroidota > Flavobacteriia > Flavobacteriales > Flavobacteriaceae > Altibacter > uncultured Altibacter sp. Next base: position 97,658 of record NZ_CAXAXI010000004.1, on the reverse strand, counting down.
TGATGGGTTCCCTGTTGGTAGGCACCTCATTTTCAAAGTCTTTTGCCTTTGGATTGGGTATTCCTTTGATCGATGTCAATCACATGCAAGCGCATATCTTGGCGCATTTCATCAAGGCGGAAGGACAAACGGCTCCTTCCTTTCCCTTTTTGGCACTTACCATTAGCGGGGGTCATACCCAGATTGTTAAAGTGACCGACTATTTTGACATGGAAATCCTTGGAGAAACTATAGATGATGCGGTTGGCGAAGCTTTCGACAAGTCCGGTAAGATCTTGGGGCTCCCCTATCCTGCGGGTCCGCATATCGATAAACGGGCACAATTAGGCAATCCCCATCGTTTTCCCTTTACAAAACCTAAAGTAGGACCGCTGGAATTTAGTTTTAGTGGTCTCAAGACAGCCGTACTTTATTTTATTGAACGCGAAGTTGCTGCCAACCCTCAGTTTATTTCAGAAAATATCAATGATATTTGTGCAAGTCTGCAATACACCATAGTCGATTATCTTATGGATAAGATCAAGAATGCCGTAAAAAAGACAGGAATTAAAACGGTTGCGATAGGTGGTGGAGTTTCAGCCAACAGCGAAATTAGGAAGGCGCTAAAAGATGCTGAAACGACCCACGGTTGGACCACGCACATTCCTCGTTTTGAATATTGTACCGATAACGCAGCCATGATTGCGATCGTAGGGGAATTGAAGTTTAAACAAAATCAATTTGCAAAGAATACGGTGGTTGCAAAAGCACGAATGAAACTGTAATACTGTAATGGATACACATACTGAAGCATTGGTACGACGAATTCGGGTGGCAGTACTGCCTTGGAATCCGCACATCACCGAAAAGAAGATGTTTGGGGGGTACTGTTTTATGTATAAAGGGAAAATGTGTGTAGGTGAGACCAAAGGAAGACTTATGGTACGTGTGGTGCACGATAAGATGGAACTAGCCTTGAACGATCCGGATGTCACCCCAATGGACTTCACGGGCAAACCCATGAAGGAATTTATTTTTGTTTCTGAAAAGGGATACGATTCAGAAGAGAAATTGCAGCATTGGATAGAACTGGGTATTGAACATGCCCAAAGTAAACAAACACACTGATGCAGCTCTTCTATAATCCTCATATTTCTGAAGCTTCCAAAGTGGTTGTCTTCGACAAAGAAGAGAGTCGTCATATTTTTAAAGTACTTCGAAAGCAGCCGGGAGACCGGTTGCTCGTTACAAATGGTACCGGAACATTCTTCGAAACGGTGCTGGAAGAGTCCCAGCCAAAAAAATGCACTGCAAAGATCGTATCATTACAGCAACAAGCACCCCTTCCCTATAGGCTGCATATGGCGGTAGCACCTACCAAGTTGAACGATCGCTACGAATGGTTCTTGGAGAAGGCTACAGAAATTGGTGTTACGGAAATAACCCCTATTATCTGTGATCATAGCGAACGCAAACAGATAAAGCCGGAACGTTACGAAAAGATCCTTCAAAGTGCGATGAAGCAATCGTTAAAATCATATCTTCCTATCTTACATCCGGCTGTTTCATTTAAAGAATTTATTGCGTCAAACGTCGGTTTAGAGGCGCTATGTTGTATTGCGCATTGTGAAGAAGGCTCCAAAGCTACGTTTAAGTCGGTATTGAAACCACACATTCCTGTTTTATTGCTCATTGGCCCTGAAGGAGACTTCTCGACTGCTGAGATTACCTTGGCGAAAGACAGCGGATTCATACCGGTAAGCCTAGGAGATTCCCGCTTGCGTACTGAAACCGCCGCCATTGTAGGGTGCCACAGTGTCGCTTTTGTCAATGAAGTAGAACCTTAATAACTCATTGCAATACAGTGAATTGAGGAATTTTCATACAATTATGATTGATTAGTGAGTTGTAAATTGAGAAATTGCTTGAAGACGTTGTACTTTTGCCGATGAAAACTCTCCGACTGTAAAAAAGCTTGTGAACTACTGTTAACACTCAAATCTTTGGCTCGTATACCTAGATTTAACTAGCTGAAACAGTGCATTTAAACGATAATAATTGCATTTAATCGTAAAAAAAGTAAAATATTTATTCGATTTTTATAAAATATTACTTAGTTTGGCTGCTTTAAAATAAGAATGTTCATATGTCCCCAGCAGCCCGAAAATTTGAACACTCCATGAACTTGCCTACTATTGCTTCCGGTATACTTACCGGTACCAATGCGTTCATTGAGGATTCCAAGTCCCTAGACCAAACCTTAGCGATCTCCCATCATGGTATGGCTCCGCAACGATTGGTACAGGACTGGATGAAATTTACAGATCTCCTTGGAAGCGGAATTCTATCCAAAATTTCGTAACTGTATCTATCGCACCAAACCGCTACTTTTCGTATTTTTGAACACGATGCGAATACTTTGTTTATTTTTTATAGCCACCCTTGCCCCTCTTTTTGTTAATGCACAGGAAATTGCCGTACTAGAATACGGTGGCGGTGGTGATTGGTACAGCAATCCTACAGCACTTCCTAATCTTATTCAATTCTGTAATCAGCAAATAAATACCACCATGGAACGTAAGCCACAAACCGTTGCCCCGGGCAGTGTGGATATCTACGATTACCCATTTGTGCACATGACCGGACATGGAAATGTTTTCTTCAGTTCGGAAGAAGCCGAGAACCTTCGAAACTATCTGCTAAGCGGCGGATTTCTTCATATAGACGATAATTACGGAATGGACCAATACCTTCGGAAGGAGTTGGTCAAGGTATTTCCCGATAAGGAGTTGAAGGAACTACCGGGAAATCATCCGCTCTTTTCTATAGCGTTCCCATTTCCGAAGGGATTGCCTAAAATTCATGAACACGATCGGGGTCGACCTCAAGCATTCGGAATCGAGCACGAGGGTCGCTTACTATTACTCTATACCTTTGAAAGTGACTTGGGCGATGGTTGGGAAAATCCTGAGATTCACAACGATCCCGCCGATGTACGTCAAAAAGCACTGCAAATGGGAGCCAACATTATCAAGTATGCCTTCGAGAATTAATGGCTTCTCAACTTTCGCATAACGCTACGCCCTTCGCTCCTAAGAAATTTCCCATAATCGTGTTGTGTGATTCGCTCCATAGTCCGGCAAACATTGGTGCACTATTCCGAATCTGTGAAGCCTTTGGCGTGGAAGAAATACTTTTCTATAATTGTATACTTAATATACAGTCCAACAGATTGCTTCGAACTTCCCGGAATACACATCAACGCGTGGCGTATCGTGAGGTGACCGATCTTGCTTCGGAAGTTGCCCGATTGAAGAATCTTTCGTATACCTTTATTGGCTTAGAAATAACCGAAAACAGTGTTCCTTTGCAAACACTTTCCCTTCCGAAGTCATCTAAAACTGTCCTGTGTATTGGCGGAGAACGTCATGGAATATCCGAAACATTATTAGAACATACAACTGTCAACACTCACATCACCATGTACGGCGAAAACAGCAGTATGAATGTCATCCAAGCGACTGCTATCGCTCTATTCTCCTTAACAAAACTTTGATACTTTCGTAGCGGGATTCTGCTATCTTTACGTTGTGAAAGCAAAAGCAAGAAGCATTGCGCTGGGCATCTTAAAAGCCTTGGCGGTTATAACGGGAATCTTTATTTTATTTTGGTTCGTCTTTAAGATACAGGCGCTCCTGCTTTATATTGGTATCGCGCTGGTAGTATCCCTTATCTTTAGACCGGTTGTCCTGTTTTTAACCAGACGTCTGCGTTTTGGTAATACATTGGCAGCATTCTTTACACTTCTTTTGGTGATTGGATCGGTAGCTCTAATGTTACGGATCTTTGTTCCAATTATTATAGAGCAAAGCAAGAATATCGCCGAGATCGATTTTGAATTGGTAAAATCAGATTTAAACGAACTTAACATTCAGGCGAGTGATTATCTGGGTGTTGAAAAGATCAAGATCGTGGAAGCGATTAAGCGTACCGAATATGTACGCAATTTTAATTTAGAGATCATCCCCAGTTTCATTGATATTTTCTTTAGCAATATTGGAGGATTTGTAGTAGGTCTTTTTTCAGTACTGTTCATTTCGTTCTTTTTGCTTAAGGACGAAAAACTTATCGCCCGGGCGGTGCTGGTTTTCGCACACCCCAGCAGAGAACAGCGTTTTATAAATGTACTTACCAAGGTTAAGGAGCTATTATCACGGTACTTTCTTGGGTTACTACTCCAGATCATGATACTCACTCTATTCTACTCCGTTTTATTACTTTATCTGGATATTCACAACGCCATTGCCATAGCGCTCATTTGCGCTTTCTTGAATATCGTTCCCTATCTAGGACCCCTTATTGGAAGCGTGGTCATGATGCTGGTTGTGGTTTCTAACAATCTGGGTGCCGATTTTTCTTCGGAATTATTACCCTTGTTGTTGATCGTACTTATTGGGTATTCCATCGCCCAATTGTTTGATAATTTGATTACCCAACCTGTAATCTTCGGAAAAAGCGTGCGATCGCACCCTTTGGAAATATTCATAGTCATCTTGATCGGGGGTTATCTGGTAGGGATCGCCGGAATGATCCTTGCAGTGCCGGTATATACTACGTTGAAGGTCATCGCGAAGGAATTCCTTTCAGAATATAAGATCGTTAAACGCCTTACAAAAAACCTTTAATTTATATTGAACAACAATCTCCTGCATACCAAAGTCCAAGCGTTCATTCGTTCGTATGAGGGACCGTTGGAGCAACTTGCCTTTTCGGGTAGTCCTTTTAACAATGTCACGACTCAGGAATTACTTCAGCAGATCGAAAGCAGGAGAAAGACCGAATTGAAATTGCCTACTTGGTTTGCTTCGGAAGGAATCTATTATCCGCCTAAGCTGAACATTGAGCAAACTTCTTCTGAAGCAACCGCGGCGTACAAAGCATCGCTGGTAAGCGGAACTTCGTTGGCAGATATGACCGGAGGTTTGGGAGTGGACTGTTATTATTTTTCGAAACGCTTTGAAACCGTAGACCATTTTGAGATCGATGCAACGCTTTCAGAGATCGCTGCACATAATTTTAGAGTATTGAATTCCCCGGGTATTCGTTGTTTTTCACAAAACGGAACGGAAGCCGTACAAAACGGAACTTACGATGTTATTTACGCCGATCCGTCACGGCGTCACGATGTAAAAGGAAAGGTCTTCTTTCTATCCGATTGTGAGCCAAACATCCCGGAACACTTAGAATCTATTATGGATGTATGTAACACCTTCGTTATAAAGACATCGCCTATGCTCGATCTTTCAGTAGGTCTGGAAGAATTAAAGTATGTTTCAGAAATACATATTGTCGCAGTGAACAATGATGTGAAAGAGCTCGTATGGATGCTTCGGAAGGAGTTTACAGCGGCATCGCCAAGAATACACACCGTCAATATAACTAAAGAAACACCACAACAATTCGATTTTTCTTGGGGGACTGAAGCTTCGGAAGTATATGGTCTGCCACAGCGTTTTTTATATGAACCCAATGCTGCACTCATGAAAAGTGGTGCCTTCGGGTTGCTTTCAGAAGCCTTCCGCGTTAAGAAATTACATTCCAACAGCCATTTGTATACAAGTGAATCCTTGCGTGAATTTCCCGGACGCCGTTTTACAATCGACACTTGTATCCCCTACTCCAAAGGAGCCATGAAGGAATTACTCACGTTTACAAAAGCGAATGTTGCCACTCGTAATTTCCCCGAATCGGTTGCTGTGATACGTAAAAAGTGGAAGCTTAAGGATGGTGGGGACCGCTATCTTTTCTTTACCACCACATTGGAGGATAAAAAAGTGGTGTTGATTTGCAGTAAAATATAAAAAGCTTGAGCAAACCGACTAACTCTTTTGAAATAAGCCGAATAAATTAGGGTAAAAAAGCGAGTATTTTTTTGCGTTATACCAATTGAAAAGTTACATTTGCATCCGCATTTTACGATGACGTTCATTATTTATTGGAGAGGTGCCAGAGTGGTAATGGAGCAGATTGCTAATCTGTCAACGGGCAACCGTTGCCGGGGTTCGAATCCCCGTCTCTCCGCAAGTTGTATTCAAGTGCAATTAGCACTATATTACAAATTGCATACGGTTTGTATGCACACGATTCTCTAAATGCTTTAAGAACAAGTGGGCAGATCGCTTACAGCGTATCTATCAAAGTACGAGTATTATGAGAATAATGTATTGATAACCCATTCGGGGTGTAGCGTAGCCCGGTTATCGCGCCTGCTTTGGGAGCAGGAGGTCGCAGGTTCGAATCCTGCCACCCCGACAAATCAAAAGGGAGTTTCCGTAGGAAATTTGTTTTCTTAAGGAAACGTAGGCATTGATTTGTAATCCTTTAAAGAGGATCATTGTTTTATAATCCTGCCACCCCGACAAGAATATAAAGCTTGGCTTTATTACCTAGTATACCAAAAAGGGTCGCATAGCTCAGCTGGATAGAGCACCTGCCTTCTAAGCAGGCGGTCCCAGGTTCGAATCCTGGTGCGATCACGAATAAATAAAAAATTCCCGTGTAAAATCAAACTTGTTTGAATTTTTAAGCGGGGATTTTTTATTTTCAACGCGGAGCGTTGTCAGGATCACCGACTGTAAGGGAGGTAATCCTAGATATCAACGCAGAGCGTTGTCAGGAACACCGACTGTAAGGGAGGTACTCCTAGATATCAACGCGGAGCGTTGTCAGGAACACCGACTGTACGGGAGGTACTCCTAGATATCAACGCAGAGCGTTGTCAGGATCACCGACTGTAAGGGAGGTACTCCTAGATATCAACGCGGAGCGTTGTCAGGATCACCGACTGTAAGGGAGGTACTCCTAGATATCAACGCGGAGCGTTGTCAGGATCACCGACTGCAAGGGAGGTATTCTTGATTTCAAAGTATAGTATTTATCATACTTTCAGCAATAGAAATTTTCGAAGCCATTAGGCTCCTCTGGGGATCTGCCACCCCGATGAATATCTTGAAGAATACCAATTTAATCGTTCACTATGAACGCGTGAATCACTCCCGGGAGCCAACCAATTAGCGTTAAAATGATGCTAATTAAAAAAGTTGTGCCTACCCCATGTTTCAAAAAAACGGCTAGTGGTGGCAACAAGATGTTTAAAATAATAGTAAGTAATGACATAATCTGTTTATTTAAGTTAATTCTATTTTTAAGTACGCGGCACGAGAGGCGAAAACGTCGGGTTTAAGTCTCGGCTTATAAATCTTACCGTTTCACGTCTTTCAATAACCAATCCTGCACGCTCTTATCACTATTAGCGGTATGTAATACAACGATATCACCGGTTGTTTCAAAGACCACTGCACGCACCTCGCTAAGATCCAGAACATTTGCTTCCCGTAGTTTCGATCGAAGGTCTCCTTCTGTCACCCGGGCTTTTTTGAGATTCGATTCAAGAATATTTTCATAATCCATGAGTAGTAGCGGTGTGTTGTCAATAGCTTTCTGAAAAAACTTCCATCGCCTACAATACGCAGCTGTCAACTGAACCAAATAGACCATTAATAACCCCAGCATGCCTTCCAGTAAGGAAATTGATTTGGAGAGGATGGTCGTGGCGATGATCGAACCCACGGCTACTGTCATCGCAAAATCAAAACTGGACATCTTTGAAAAACTTCGTTTTCCAAAGATCCTTGTTAATAAGATGACCGTGATAAAAATACTTATCGTGCTTAGGGTAATTGCCGCTACAGCACTAAGAGATGTTTCAAACCATGTTTCCATAAGATCTATATATTAAAAAACCCGTTAAAAACGGGTTCTGTGATAGTATTGCTTAGGCTAAAGCTTTCTTGTTAAGACGACCTTCCGCTAATTTATCCAGTTTATTATCGGCGTCATATTCTTCATCCAATGTGGTTTGCAACTTCTTCGCCACATCCTTATGACCTAATTCCTTTGCAAAACGAACTGCCGTACCGTAACCGGAAATTTCGTAATGTTCTACTCTTTGTGCGCAAGCAATAAGTCCGGCATCCTTTACATCGCCCGGTGCGTCTTCTTTTATCATGTCATCACACTCTTCTATAAGCCCCTCCATGGCATCGCATTTGGTATTACCCGGATTTATTCCCAGCGAATCACAAATTTCTTTAATACGTTCAAATTGCGTTTTAGTCTCTTTTAAATGATGCGAAAAGGCTTCTTGCAGCTTTTTGTCTGAAGCCGCTTTCACCATGTTAGGTAATGCATCTAGGAGTTGTTTTTCTGCGGAATAAAGATCCTTAATTTCATGTTCGAATAATTCAGATAGATTTTTCATAGTCGTTTGTTTTAATGATTAAGTATTACCTAAAGGTACTTTTGTTCTTAATTTTCTAAAAGAACTTTATGACACCTTAACAACAAATGTTAATGCCGTACTAAGAGCAATTAGCTCGCGTATAGTGTATGGAGTAAGGCACTAACTGTGAAAAACCGTTAGTCGTTTTTGCAGTTAAAACAAGCTAAGAGATTGGGAGGTAGCACAAGATCTTGAGATCCGTTAAGTGGTGCTGTGAGGACGCCTTTGCTTTCAATGCTTTTTCTAAATTCTAAAGCATACTCTTTAAGATCATCGCGTCTTCTTTTGATCTTGGAAATGATGGTATCTCCATTTAATTTTTGCAAAGGCTCAGGCCATTTTGAAACTGCCGTCTCAATGACCGAATCTGTAAGGTGCTTTTGGATGTACTGTGCTTCCTCTAAGTAAATAGATTCGGGAGTCGAAAGTAAAAAATAACGGTCAAAGGGGTATACAAGACCCGGTATATAATCAATTGTTGGTTTAAAGGGCCTTACATGTGGCTCAACGTTTTTACTTGAAACGATTTGAGGAACAATTCCATCGATATCAAAGAAGGCATTATCCCTATCACCGGGAATGGGTATCCCAATAAATTCATTGTTATTCTTGACAACGGCCCACCCCCACTGCTTCACATGACGATCCCAATCCCCTATCACCAAATCAAACAAACGGTTCCTTACTAACTGTGACACATCAATTTTTACGTGCTGTCCATGTTTCGTTTTTAACTGCTGCAAATCCTCAGTGTCCATTAATTCAACAACATCCTTATAGATCGTCCAGTTTTTTTTTCCTTCCGTTTCATATTCTAGCCAATAAAGTTTATTGCCATAGGCATCGTTGAAATCTTCTAAGGATTCTTGTTTGGGCACAAATACAGCTTTGGGGTGTGTGTGGAGTATGTTCAAAGCGTTAGCCATTTCAGCAGCGATCCAAGCACCGTAGGGATGTTGTGCAGACACGCCATCGATAACAATATTCTCTAACCCCAGAAAACGAACATATTCAGGGACAAGTGCTTCAGGATCTTTAGCAATACTGCGCAAGGTATAGACAATCCCGTTTGCACCTTGTAGCTTTAATGAGTTTGTTTGCTTTCCACCTCCTTCTTCTATCACCTTCATACCTCCATAAAGTGTATCTAAGAATACAATAGGGACCTTTATAGGTGTTGACCAAGCTTCTCGATAATGATCGCCTTGAACAAATCGTTTGAGATCGTTTGCTGTATATTGAGAGCTGGCAGCAACGAGCACTGAGTCCATAGATTTGAAGTCTGTTTCCTCAATATTCTGAAGATCGACGATAATATCAGTAGCCGCCGTATCGTCTGAGCTGAGTACGGAAGAATAAAGAAGAATTAAAAGCAAAACAATTAGTATTGCTAGTATGATTCCAATTTTTTTCATTCTGAAAGTTTTATCCTCAAAGTTACCTGTCAAATTTATAATATTCTAAGAAAGGATGTGGCCTTCCTTCTATGGATGGGATGATGACATCTCTGCCCATTACACTGAAAGTAATACCGTTTCCGCCGAAGCCTAAAATATAATGTTCATTTCTATTTGGGTCCGGTTTGCCCATATAAGGAAGTCCGTCTTTTGTTTCGCCAAATGTTCCGGCCCAACTGTAATCTTTTATAAACGGAATGGCCGGAAAGGTCTTCTGAAAGGTTTTTACCAATTGTTTTTCTTTCTTAGCTAATAAGCTATCCCTTGCTTTTGCGTTCTTGAAAGGAGTATCACCGCCACCCATAATAATTCTACCGTCTTCAGTCCCTCTGTAATAATGATACGGGTCTGCTGTATCCCATAGGATCATATTTTTAAAGGGAGATGGTAGGTCAGCAAATACTTCCGAAGCAATTGCATACGTGCTAATAAGGGTTACGGTATCTTTTGGTAAGGTTTCAACACTTTCATATCCTGTACAATGGATCACATGCGAAGTTTTAATAACATTTCCGGTTCGTGTTGTTAGAACCATATTGTCTCCTTTTTGATTACGGTCTTTGATCTCGGTTTTGTCAAAAACCTTCAAGCCTTTTTTTACGGCATATAATAGTAAATCTTGAGCAAAAATATACGGATTTATAACCGCGCCTGCAGTAGATTTTATGCCAGCTTGCCCATTGTGAACACCTAGTCCTTGTATGGCATTTTTATCCAGCCACGATACTTCAAATCCATGATTGCACCGTGCCTCATACTCCTTCCTCAAAGAGGGTACTTCTTTTTTTTCGGTAGTAAACAGGACACTTTCTTTTTTTCTGAAATCGCAGTTACTGTTTATTTCGGAAACAATGGCTTCTAGGGTATCAATGGCTACATCACATTGTTTGTAGCTTGTAACCGCGTTCGTAATACCTACTTTGTCAATTAATGTATACAAAGGGACATCAACTTCATATTGAAGCATGGCGGTGCTGGCTGCGGTGCTTCCGTGACAAACATCTCGTTTATCGACTAGGGTTACGTCATATCCGGCTTCAATTAATGTATGTGCTATGAGAGCGCCTGTGATACCTGCACCAATAATCACCACCGAAGTTGTGATATCCTCTGTAAGTGACGGATACGATGTTATAAATGAATTTTGAAGTACCCAAAACGGCTCTAGAGATCGTATATCCATACCTGAAATTTATCTAAAGTTACCGTGTAAAAAATTACCCTTGATGTATCTTAGCTTAATTTTAACGCTCACCATATTAAGAAAAGAATGGTATGTCGCAATTGAGGTTACATGACTCCTATCTTTTGTTACAATATTCCCAACCTCCTTTTGTACTTAATGTTACTTTTACATAGGTGAAGCAAGCTGGGGTTATCACTAATATTAGTTTTTTTATAGCTTCTGCTGTTAGAACATCTATACCTAAATCTTAATTACATCAGATTACTTTTGTAATTTTCTTAGCCTACAAAATTGAGGAGTAAAGCACCGACTTTGGGGAGTCGGTGCTTTTTATTCCGGATATTCTACTCGCAGGTGGTAGATATTGTTGAGTTTCTTCTTAAGTACCTTTTTAATGCTCTGAATTTCTTTAAACGTGACATTTGCATTCAAGAACTGACCTTGTTCCATTTGCACATCGATGATCTTCTCTACAAAAGCATCGATCTTCGTGGAAGTAGGATCCTTTAAACTTTTGCTGGCCGCTTCCACACTATCTGCCATCATTAGAATGGCGGTCTCTTTGCTAAATGGGATAGGACCGGGATAGCGAAAATCTTCAGGGTCGGCAGCACCGCTTATTTCTTTTTCTTTTTTGTAGAAGTAATAGACCAAACTGGTTCCATGGTGTGTCCGAATAAAATCGATCACACGGTCCGGCAGATTATTTTTGCGTGCGATCTCTATCCCGTTGATCACATGGGCAATAATGATCTTGGCACTTTCCTTGGGCGCGAGCTCGGTATGGGTATTGAAAGAATTCACCTGATTTTCGGTGAAATTGGTGGGATTGATCATTTTCCCTATATCGTGGTACAACGCTCCTACACGCACCAGCATAGCATTCGCACCCACTTCATTGGCAGCTGCTTCAGCTAAGTTAGCTACATTCAGTGAATGGTGGAAAGTTCCCGGGGCCTTATTGGACAGCTCTTTTAATAGTTTAGAATTTGTATCGCTCAATTCCAGCAGGGAAACATCAGAAACCAATCCAAAAACCTTTTCATATAAATAGATCAAGGGGTGGGCAAACAAGGTCGCAAGTCCACAAAGAACAAAGTAGCCAAATGTTTCCCAGTTGATAAGCTGAACGTTCCCCTCTTGTATTAAGAAGAACGCAAAGTAACCCACAATATAAATAAAGGTGATCTGCCCTACGGAAATGAACAGATTGGCACGTTTGTATAATTCAGAAACCGTGAGAATGGTTACAATACCGGCAATAATTTGAAGGAACATGTATTCAAAACTGTTGGGTACCACAAAACCAAGCAATAGAATGGTCAGTACATGTACAAACAACCCCAGACGCGGATCGAAAAAAGCTTTAATGACAAGCGGTAAAATACAAAGAGGCACCACATATACATAGGCGGCATCGATCTTCACAACAATAGTCGTTAAAAAGACCATAAGCACCACATTAAAGAAAATGAATGTGACTTTGGTATTGTTGTGAAAAATAGCAGGGCGATATTTGTTAAGGAATAAATACAGCATCAGAAATACTAACGATACCAACAACGAGTACCCTACAAGAAGCCAAACATAATTAGATTTGCTCCACACTTGCGATTGGTATTCGAGCTTCAAACTGTTGAGTATTTGATACTTATCACCCTCCACTACTTCACCTTTCGCTATGATCCTCCCCCCCTTCTCAATGATGCCACGATTGGGATTGATCGCTTTGATGTCTGATTCAATGGCCGCTTCGGTGAGCTTCGTATTAAAACTAACATTGGGCGCCACTGCTCTTGCCAATAGCTTTTGAAGTAGTTCTTCGGTATCTTGAGCCTTGGCGTCGATTACCGAAGTACGAACAATCTTATCGAGGTCGTCTAACTTGTATACTTGCGCGTAGGTGATCTCTTCTACTTCACTTCCTTTTGTTAAATAAATTAATTTTTCTTCGGAATAGGGATGAATCTCGTTGGTGATCCCTTTTTCGTAAAGTTCTGAAATAATATTTCTTCCCAGTCGAAGCGTCCTACTTTTGGAGGTTGTGTAAACACTGTCTACAAAGGTCTGTTCAAAAAGATCATTAAACCGAAGCATCGCCTCATTAGCTGCATCGGGATCGTATTCAAAATAGGGTGTTGCATTTACCCGAATATCCTCTTTTTCCTTTTCCAGCGTAGTCACATCCTTCTTAATGGTAAAACTGAAAGGCGCATACAAGTTCTCATATTGCCAAGGTTTTCCTTTTTGAAAATTATATTTGAACTGTCCACCCTTTGGAAGTAAATAGATAACAAGGATCGTTGCGATAATAAACAAGAATCCTTTGTAGATATAGGACTGATTTTTTGTAAGGAAAGAAAACAGCTTGTTCATAGAAGTCGATCTAGGAGTAAAGGTATAAATATAGAGTGATTAATCCCATACCTGCCCTTGGGAAAGATTGATAAATTAGTTTTAAATATGTAAATTTGCACTTCCTCTTCTGAAGGTATAAACACTTCAGAAAATTCAATGTTAAATAAAAAAAGATCCAATGAGTAAAGAAGTTGTAATTGTTGCTGCGGCACGAACCCCAATAGGAAGTTTTATGGGAAGTCTATCATCATTAACGGCTACCCAATTGGGTGCTGCAGCTATTAAAGGTGCACTGCACAAGATACAGTTAGATCCCTCATTGGTTCAGGAAGTATATATGGGTAATGTGGTACAGGCAGGTGTGGGTCAGGCTCCTGCCAGACAAGCAGCTTTAGGAGCGGGTATCCCCGATACCGTGCCCTGTACTACTGTAAATAAGGTATGTGCTTCGGGCATGAAAGCAGTGATGAACGCAGCACAGGCTATCGCTTTGGGCGATGCCGATATCATTGTTGCCGGGGGCATGGAGAGCATGAGCAATATTCCGCACTACGTGCACATGCGTAATGGAGTGAAGTTTGGACCGGCCTCTCTTGTCGATGGCATGCAAAAAGACGGTCTGGTGGATGCCTACGATCAAAACGCTATGGGTGTATGTGCCGATCTGTGTGCAATTGAACACAATTTTTCCAGAGAAGACCAAGATGCTTTTGCTATTGAATCCTATAACCGATCTGCTAAGGCATGGAAAGAAGGGAAGTTCAAGGAAGAGGTCGTCCCTGTGGAAGTGCCACAACGCAGAGGTGAGCCGGTAATTGTTTCGGAAGATGAAGAGTACAAAAATGTACACATGGACAAGATCCCCACCCTACGGCCTGCGTTCTCAAAAGATGGTACAGTAACGGCTGCTAATGCTTCCACAATAAACGATGGTGCAGGTGCCATGATCCTTATGAGTGCCGAAAAGGCTAAGGAGTTAGGACTTACTGCCTTAGCTACAATTAAGAGTTATGCCGATGCCGCTCAAGAACCAAAATGGTTTACTACGGCACCTTCTAAAGCTTTGCCTAAGGCACTTGCTAAAGCAGGAATTACTAAAGATGATGTCGATTTTTTCGAATTTAATGAAGCGTTTGCCGTTGTGGGGTTGGCGAATATGAAACTCTTAGGACTTAACGATGGTAATGTCAATGTAAACGGCGGCGCAGTGTCTTTAGGACATCCGCTAGGTTGCAGCGGGGTTCGAATCCTTATCACTTTGCTAAACGTCTTGATCCAAAACAATGGGAAAATTGGCGCGGCTGCGATCTGTAATGGAGGTGGTGGCGCATCGGCGATGGTGATTGAAAGAAACTAAGCTGTTCGTTGGGTAACCAGACACGATGAAATACGGCATTTGTAATTTAAGTATTGTTCCGCTACGGTTAGAACCCTCAGACCGAAGTGAGATGGTGAGCCAAGTATTGTATGGTGAATCGTTCAAAATTCTGGAACAACGAAAAAAATGGAGTAGAATTCGCCTTGATTTTGATCGCTACGAAGGTTGGATCGACAATAAGCAATTCATCGAAATTACCGAGGAAGCCGGTAAAAAGCTAAACGAAGAACCGGCTTTATATTCTTCCGATCTTGTGGATTTTATCATTGCTTCGGAAGGGCAACTTCTTTCTATTTGTATGGGGAGTACGATAAGTGCTGCGCCAATTCTTAAACATGCGTTTGAGGGCAAAACCATTTCAGAAAAACTTCCTAAAGAACATCTGCTTGATACCGCACTTCTCTATGTAAATGCACCGTATCTGTGGGGAGGCAAAACTCCGTTTGGAATTGATTGCAGCGGATTTACCCAAATGGTGTACAAAATAAATGGTTATCGAATTTTAAGGGATGCGAGTCAACAGGCGACCCAAGGAGAAGCGCTTAGCTTCATCGAGGAAAGTGAACCCGGGGATCTTGCATTTTTTGATAATGCCGAAGGTGTTATCACGCATGTAGGTATTATTATGAAGGATAATCATATTATCCATGCGCATGGTAAGGTACGTATAGATAGGCTGGATCACACCGGTATCTTTAACTACGAGCGACGGTGTCACACGCATAAATTACGTGTTATCAAACGTATTATATAAAAAAGCCTCCACTTAGGAGGCTTCTTTGATTTATTATGTTTGAATGAGTCTACTGCCCTTCCAATTCCTGAACTTTAGCTTTCATAGCACTTGCTTTGGCTTCCTGCCCCAGCTGACTGTAAATGTTCATAAGTGTTCTTGCGTATTCAACATTATCCGGGCGCGCTTGGAAGGCAGCCTCCAAATAAGGAACAGAACTTTCCTGAATCTTTGTCAACTCTATCTTTAATGCGTCATATTTCTTAAAATCTTCGCGTGATGTACCCAAGGCGTTCATTTCTTCTACAATAGGTGTTTGCTTATCCAAAATAAGAGAAGCCATGTTGATGTTTGCAGAGGCATATCCGGGGTCTCTTTTTAATGCTTCCCTGTAATATTCCATTGCTTTTTCAACATTTCCATTCTCGGCACTCGCCACGCCTAAATTAAAATAGAGTTCAGGATTCTCGGGATCTTTAGCGATCAATTCACTAATCAACTTATTGTAGGTTTCCTTATCGCCCATTTCATAATAAAGATCTGCTTCCGTTCGAAGCAATATCATATCGTCTGGGTTTTTAGCACGAAGTCCTTTCAAGAGGTCTAACGCCTTTTCAGTTTTACCTTGTTGAATGTAAATCTGTGTCAAGTTGCGTACAATGTCCTCTTGCTGGTTTTCACTTACCTTGGTTCGCGGGTTGGTATGAGTGCCAGCCTTTAACATCAAATCCCTTTGGCTAACAGAACCAAACGCTTCTTCTTCTCCGGTCTCCTTATTAGTGGCTACCAATTGAGATTGTATCCCGGTATACCCAATATCTAAAAGTTGATTATAGAATTTGACGGCCATATCATAATCCTGTCCGTTCTTGGCACTAATGGCTGCATTGGCCAAAAAGATGGTATCCGACTTGCTTAACGCATATGCCTTTTCGTACTTCTCTGCGGCCATTTTGAAATTCTTCGAATTGAAGTCATTCATCGCACTGTTCTCCATCTTTTCGCGAAGCTTTAGAAAGGTTTGAGCGTAGGCATCATCGTTCTCAATACTAGGGTCCGCTGCTTTTGCCTTCTCTAGGTCTTCACCTGCTTTTGCATATTGCGAAAAATCGGCACCGGGCTTTCCAAGCATAACGCCCGCTCTAATTAAATAAAAATCTGCCTTCTCATCGTCATCTGCGCTTCCAAGCATAGGCTCAGCTTGGGAAAGATAGGTCATTGCTTCATTGTAATCACCGGATTGTAATGCTTTGTCGGCTTTTTTTATCTCTTTT
The DNA here is from genome assembly GCF_963972995.1 of uncultured Altibacter sp. NCBI lineage: Bacteria > Pseudomonadati > Bacteroidota > Flavobacteriia > Flavobacteriales > Flavobacteriaceae > Altibacter > uncultured Altibacter sp. Next base: position 80,952 of record NZ_CAXAXI010000004.1, on the reverse strand, counting down.
TTTTGAGCAAAAGCACCCATAGCAACTAAAAGGGCACCAGCCATTAAAACTGTATTTTTCATTTTGTTACGTTTCATTTTTATTCGTTGTTTTCGGTTTGCGTGTCGTTTATATCAAGAGTAATGCCATCTTCCGGTACATCGCCATTTTCATCCACATCATCTTCATCATGAACTACTTTGGCCACTGCGGCAATCGCATCATCTTCCCTAACTTTTATGAGTCGAACCCCTTGTGTAGCACGTCCCATAACGCGAAGATCTTCTACTGCCATACGAATGGCAATTCCGGATTTATTGATGATCATTAAATCATCATTATCACTTACATTCTTGATAGCTACTAATTTACCGGTTTTTTCGGTAACATTAATGGTTTTAACACCTTTTCCGCCACGGTTCGTGATCCTGTAGTCTTCAATGCTCGATCGTTTCCCGTACCCATTCTCAGCAACTACCAATATATCGGATTCCTCATTCTCAACCGCGATCATTCCAATCACTTCATCGTTTTTATTGGCTAGTGTGATGCCACGAACTCCCGATGCATTTCGGCCCATAGGGCGTGTCTTTTCTTCCTCGAATCGAATGGCTTTACCGGAGCGAACAGCAAGCATCACTTGGCTATCGCCCGTTGTTAATTTGGCTTCTAACAACTCATCCCCTTCTTTAATGGTGATGGCGTTTATTCCATTGGTTCTAGGACGCGAATATTGCTCTAAAGGGGTTTTCTTAACTTGTCCCTTTTTTGTCGCCATGATCACATAATGATTATTGATATAGGCTTCATCTTTAAGATCTTGTGTACAAATAAAGGCTTTCACTTTATCATCAGGCTCAATATTCACCAAATTTTGAATAGCACGTCCCTTGGAAGTGCGACTCCCTTCGGGTATTTCGAACACGCGCATCCAGAAACATTTTCCTTTTTGAGTAAAGAATAGCATATACTGGTGGTTCGTTCCTACAAAAAGATGCTCTAAAAAGTCTTCATTTCGCGTGGCTGAAGCTTTTTGCCCTACCCCACCCCGGTTCTGCGTCTTGTATTCAGTAAGGGATGTACGCTTAATGTATCCGGCATGTGAAATGGTGATCACTACCTTTTCGTCGGCGATAAGATCGGTGATACTCACATCACCCCCGGCATATTCGATCACCGAACGACGCTCGTCTCCGTACTTGGATTTAATCTCGAGCAACTCTTCTTTGATGATCTCCATGCGACGCTCCTTTTTGGCAAGAATGTCTTTGTAGTCTTCGATGGTCTTCATCAATTCTTCGTATTCACTTCGAAGTTTGTCCTGTTCAAGACCTGTTAATTGACGCAGACGCATTTCTACAATGGCCTTGGCTTGTATTTCTGAAAGCTCGAATGTTTTCATTAATACTTCCCTAGCCTCATCGGCATTAGCAGAAGCACGAATCAATCGTATTACTTCATCAATATTATCTGAAGCAATAATAAGACCCTCCAAGATGTGCGCACGTTCTTCAGCTTTGCGCAACAGGTATTCCGTACGACGTACAACCACCTCATGGCGATGCTCCACAAAATAATGGATCAGCTCTTTTAGGTTGAGCATTTGTGGACGCCCATTTACCAGTGCAATATTATTGACACTAAAGCTTGACTGAAGCGCCGTGTACTTATACAACATGTTCAGTACAATATTGGGAATGGCATCTCTTTTCAGGATGTAGACAATGCGCATCCCTTTTCGATCGGATTCGTCCCGAATGTTAGTGATCCCTTCGATCTTTTTCTCATTTACCAGATCGGCCGTTTTCTTGATCATATCGGCCTTGTTCACTTGATAAGGAATTTCAGAAACGATAATACATTCGCGTCCGTTCACTTCTTCGAACGATGCTTTCCCACGCATTACCACGCGTCCTCTCCCGGTATGAAAGGCTTCTTTAACTCCTTCATATCCATAGATCACACCGCCAGTTGGGAAATCGGGAGCTTTTATATGCTGCATCAATCCGTCTATGGTAATATCGTTGTTCTCAATAAAGGCGACTGTTCCGTCCACTACCTCGGTAAGGTTGTGCGGCGGCATATTGGTAGCCATACCTACGGCGATTCCGGAAGCCCCGTTAATGAGCAGACCAGGCACGCGTGTAGGCAGTACTGTAGGCTCATATAGTGTATCGTCGAAATTCAGCTGATGATCTACCGTTTCTTTATCGATATCTGCCAACATGTCTTCGGAAATTTTTTGCATGCGGGCTTCGGTGTATCGCATCGCCGCAGGGCTGTCACCGTCTATGGAACCAAAGTTTCCTTGTCCGTCCACCAACATATACCGCAGACTCCATTCTTGTGCCATTCGCACCATAGCATCGTATACGGAAGTATCGCCATGCGGGTGATACTTACCAAGAACCTCTCCAACGATCCTCGCCGATTTTTTGTGAGCTCCGGTCGCTCTAACACCCAGTTCGTGCATTCCATACAGCACACGTCTGTGAACAGGTTTCATACCATCCCTAACATCAGGAAGTGCTCGTGACACAATGACCGACATTGAATAATCAATGTAAGCCGACTTCATTTCATCTTCAATGTTAATTGGGATCAATTTTTCGCCTTCAGCCATAAAATTTTACTTTAATATTTAGTCGTTAAACGTAAGGAGCAAGATACATTATTTTGCATGTTTTTACAGGGGATCCGGGCCTTAATATTCACGTTTTTATTAACAAATTTTAACACGAAAACCGTTAATAACTATACCGCTTTGCGCTTTGATTTTAGTAAGTTTTTTTGTCCTTTTACTACAGTACTTTCAAATGGGGTATGGTTTTTGTCCCTTTTAATAGGAAATTTAGTATTTTTAAAGGCATTAGAGGATATAGATTTATGGATGATAATTTTTCCCCAAGAGTAAAAGACGTAATTGCATACAGCAAAGAAGAAGCTTTGCGTTTAGGTCACGATTTTATAGGCACCGAACATTTAATGCTCGGCCTGCTTCGTGATGGTAACGGCAAGGCGGTAACAATATTAAACGCATTGGATGTGGATCTTAATCACCTTCGACGCAAGGTGGAGATACTAAGTCCCGCTAACCCCAACATCGGGGCCAGTGAAAACGATAAAAAAAACCTCCATTTAACCCGTCAGGCAGAACGCGCCCTTAAAACAACTTTTTTAGAGGCAAAACTTTTTCAGAGTTCATCGATCAATACAGCGCATCTGCTGTTGTGTATCCTTCGGAATGAGAACGATCCCACAACCAAATTGCTCAACAAGATGAAAGTGGACTACGACGGTGTTAAGGATCAATTCAAACTTATGATCGCAAACGACGAAGACTATATAGACAGCCCTACTTCAGAATCATTTCCAAATGATGATGACACCCCTCAAGAAGATGCTTCAAAAGAGAATTTATTTTCAGGAAGCAGTACCAAGGGAACCAAGAAGTCTAAAACACCTGTTTTAGATAACTTCGGAAGGGATCTCACATCCATGGCCGAAGACGGTAAATTAGACCCTGTAGTGGGACGCGAAAGCGAAATACAGCGTGTTTCACAGATATTGAGTAGAAGAAAAAAGAACAATCCGTTGCTTATTGGAGAACCCGGCGTGGGAAAATCTGCCATTGCCGAAGGCTTAGCACTTAGAATCGTACAACGAAAGGTTTCTCGTATCCTATACGATAAACGCGTGGTAACGTTAGACCTGGCCAGCTTGGTCGCAGGAACAAAATATCGCGGACAGTTCGAAGAACGTATGAAGGCAGTGATGAACGAATTAGAGAAGAATGACGACATTATCCTCTTCATCGATGAGATCCATACCATTGTTGGCGCAGGAGGCGCTACGGGCTCCCTGGATGCATCTAACATGTTCAAGCCAGCGCTTGCACGCGGTGAGATTCAATGTATTGGTGCTACTACCTTGGACGAATACAGACAATATATCGAAAAGGATGGCGCCTTAGAAAGGCGTTTCCAGAAGGTATTGGTAGAACCTACTACCGTGGCCGAGACCATTGAGATCCTTCACAACATTAGAGATAAATACGAATCGCATCACAATGTTCAGTATACCGAGGATGCACTGGAAGCCTGCGTGAAATTGACAAATCGATACATGACAGAGCGTTTCCTTCCGGACAAGGCTATCGATGCTATGGATGAAGCGGGTTCTCGCGTACACATCACTAATATCAATGTACCGGAGAAGATCTTAACCATCGAGGCAAAATTGGAAGAGGTTCGTGAATTGAAGAATTCCGTAGTGAAGAAACAAAAATACGAGGAGGCTGCGAAATTACGGGACGATGAGAAAAACCTTGAAAAAGAGCTTGCAACCGAGCAGGAAAAATGGGAAAACGATTCAAAACTGCATCGAGAAACCGTGACCGAGGAAAATGTAGCGGAAGTTGTCTCAATGATGACCGGGGTTCCGGTGAATCGTATCGCACAAACGGAAAGTACAAAATTATCGAAATTACCGGACCGCATTAAAGGAAAAGTCATTGGACAAGATGAGGCGGTTGCCAAAGTGGTAAAAGCTATTCAGCGAAATCGCGCCGGATTAAAAGATCCCAATAAGCCTATTGGTTCCTTTATTTTCCTGGGGCAAACCGGTGTGGGTAAAACCCAGTTGGCCAAAGTATTGGCACGTGAGCTTTTTGATTCTGAAAATGCGCTGGTACGCGTAGATATGAGTGAATACATGGAAAAGTTTGCGGTGTCACGACTTATTGGTGCACCTCCGGGCTATGTGGGTTATGAAGAGGGCGGACAATTGACCGAAAAGATTCGCCGGAAGCCCTATGCTGTAATTTTACTGGATGAGATCGAAAAAGCCCACCCGGATGTTTTCAATATGTTACTTCAAGTATTGGACGACGGACAGTTGACCGATAGTTTGGGACGAAAAATCGACTTTAAGAATACCATCATTATCATGACATCGAATATTGGTGCCAGAAAATTAAAAGATTTTGGCCAAGGCGTTGGATTTGGTACTGCGGCAAAAGAGAGTCAGGCAGATGCTAATTCAAAAAGCATTATCGAGAATGCGTTGAAGAAAGCATTTGCTCCTGAATTCTTGAACCGGGTAGACGATGTTATGGTCTTTAATCCGTTAGATCGTGACGATATCCATAAGATCATCGACATTGAACTCGACAAACTTTTTGATCGTATCAAGGATCTGGGGTACGACCTTACCCTTACCGAGAAGGCTAAGGACTATATTGCAGACAAAGGCTTCGATAAAGATTATGGCGCCAGACCTTTGAAGCGGGCCATTCAAAAATATATTGAAGATGCCTTAGCGGAAGAGATCATCAATTCCAATTTGCAAGAAGGTGACGGTATCACTATGGATCTTGATGAAAAGACCAATGAGCTTACTATAAAGATCAAAAAGCAGAAAAAAAAGACTGAATCTTAACAACAGTCTGATAAAATAGGAAACCACCTGCATTCTTGGAATCGGGTGGTTTTTGTTTTTTTATAAGAGCGAACTCAGATTCCATTCGTGTGAATCTTACTAATATCACAGGCATGGCACCGGCTGAATGGATACGATTTGGTCAATTGAGGATTACCTTGAAGGTGCGTTTTTCTGTTTCGGTCGAAACTATAAATAGATAGAATCCTTCAGCATAGTGACTCACATCTATTTGTATTCTTTCCTTATTGCTGCTGAAAATACTGTCTATTCGTTGGCCACTAAGATCAAATACATCGATGCGAACGACCGATCTGGCATTCGCTACGATGCAAGCTCCTTCCGAAGTAATAAATTTTAATGAATCCAATAAGGATACCTCAGGAACTGAAAGTACCGGGGAGCAGCCTGAGATGGAATCTAAATTGGCGTAAAACAATTCAGAATTTTTAAAAAAGCAACTCAAATGCCCCACGCCATTAACGTTGGGATCACCGCCGGGTGCATTGATTAGTGATAATGAACCCACTCCTTCTATCCAAACGGCATTGTTTGAACTTGTTGGGTTGGTTGGGGCGGGGGAAAAATAATAATGACGATAATTGTTTCCGTCAATGAGCGGTTTCCATCGAACCGAATCGAGTATAAACGCTCCGCCATCCTGTGGGAACGGACTTATAGGATTCATCATATTAAAAGAATCTCCTTCATTCAATCCAAAATCATATAATAAATATTCATCAATCCGATTCAAACTAAGCTTTGCCAAATAAATTTTCTTAGTGGATAGCTCCTCCCTCAATAGAAAAGTACGTGAGATATAATGAAATCCATCGAGAATCTTATAGGATTTCCCTTCCACAATGGTATCACCATCTGTATAATAGGTATCGGTAAGACAACCATTGAAGCAATTGGTGACTTGCCATTCGTTGATATTATTCAGTAAAGGAGTATACGACTGGCAAAAGATGGTTGAACAAAACAGGCAAAATGAAATAAAGTAATAGATCTTCATGCGAACACTATATTTGGTTCTCTAAAACTAGCTATTTAATGTTTTTTAATAAAATATAAATCTATATTTTGCACCCGCTACTAGAGATTACTTTAATGAATAAACAAAAACTCTCCAATACCTTAAGAAAATTAGGTTTTTTACATCTAGCAGATAAAGCACGGTTTTATCAACAACTACTAAAGAATAAGAAAAAGAATGATCGCTTCTTGAAAAATCACCCCAATGTTAAACTTCCACCCGACTATCTCATTTACGAATCCCATGAGATGAATTATGAGAAATATTACATGGGGGGAAAAAAGACTGCGGAATGGTTGGTGAATCATTTGAAACGACACACCGATCTTAAGAACAAGAAAATTTTAGATTGGGGCTGTGGACCTGCAAGAATTATTAGACATCTGCCAACCATTCTTCCAAGCGATTGTTCGTTCTATGGAAGTGACTACAACCCGCTTTCCATAGCATGGAACGCTAAAAATCTTCCGAAAATTGATTTTAACCTGAACACATTAGAAGCACAACTCCCCTATCCGAACGCACATATGGATGTGATCTACAGCCTATCGGTCTTTACTCATCTGTCTGAAAGGTTGCACTTTGAATGGTTTGCCGAGCTTTATAGGGTGCTGCGACCCGGAGGTATCATGTTCATTACCACGTCGGGAAATAATTATGTGCCACTTTTAACGGAAAACGAACGTGAAATTTACGATCAAGGAGCTCTAGTGGCACGTGGACAAGTAAAAGAAGGACATAGGATCTATACGACCTTCCACCCGCAGGAATTCATGAAAAAGTTATTCTCGAACGTAACAATTTTAGAGCATATTGAAACCCCTCCTCAAGCGGGTTGGATCCCTCAAGACATTTGGATTGTACGGAAACCGCTTTAGAGTTCTTTGTGAATTTTGTAACTTGAAAGTCTCAAATCCAACCAAATTGAACGTTACTACATTACAATACGTCTTCGGGACCGTAGAGATCTATGAGAACTATCTCGTTACCATCATGCATGAGGGTATTACTGTACTTCCCGAATACAACAAAGACCTTCTTGAAATATCTAACACCTATTTTAAGAACAGGCCTTTTGGATACATCTCCTATCGAAAGAACTCCTATGCCGTAGATCCTCGTGTCTATATTGAAACTTCCAAGATCGACAATCTCAAGGCATTTGCTGTTGTGAGTACCCAAGAGATCAATATTTCCAATGTCGAGATCGAAAAGATATTTCTCAAGAAGCCTTTTCATCTATTTGATGCACTTTCTGAAGCAAAAGCATGGGTTGATGAGATTGTGATCGAAGCCAGTTAAATCTTATTCAAACAAGATCTCATTATCAATAGAAAAACTTTGAATGAACGCTATGGCCGCATGGATATCATCTGCCAAAAGGCGATCTTCTGCCACAAAAGAAACCGTTTCCCGAAACGACTGCAGGAAGGATTCTAAAAATGGCGATGTCTTTTTTGGCCTTCTAAATTCCATAGCCTGTGACGCATTTAGTAGTTCTATTGCCAAAACAGTCTCTAGGTTCTCAACAATACGCAAACATTTCGTAGCTGCATTGGCCCCCATACTTACATGGTCTTCCTGTCCGTTGGAGGAGACGATCGAGTCTACAGAGGCAGGTGTAGCCAGTTGTTTATTCTGACTTACTATACTTGCAGCGGTATATTGCGGGATCATAAAACCACTGTTCAATCCGGGGTTATTCACTAAAAAAGCAGGCAATTCCCGCAATCCGGAAACGAGTTGATAGGTTCTTCTTTCGGAGATATTGGCTAATTCGGCCATGGCGATTGACAAGTAATCCAATCCCAAGGCCAAGGGCTGTCCGTGAAAATTTCCGCCGGAAATGATCTTGTCTTCTGCCACAAAGATATTGGGATTGTCTGTTACTGAATTGATCTCGGTCTTAAAAGATTTGGTGACAAACACGATGGTATCCTTACTAGCTCCATGTACTTGCGGGATGCAACGAAACGAATAAGGATCCTGTACGTTCTTCTTTTCCGAAAGGCCTAATTCACTTCCTTCCAGAAATTCCACAATACGCTCGGCAGTTTTAACTTGCCCGCGATGCGGCCGTACCAAATGTACCAGCGGGTCGAATGGACTCATATTACAATCGAATGCGTCCACAGACAACGCACTAATCACATCGCTTAGATACGATAGTTTATGAGATTGCAATAAAGTATAGACACCGTATGCACTCATAAATTGCGTACCATTTAATAGGGCCAACCCTTCTTTTGCTTCGAGAGTGATCGGTTGCCAATTGTATTTTTTGAGCACTTTTGCAGTGCGCATGCGTTTCTCGCCTACAAAGACTTCGCCTTTGCCCAAAAGTGGAAGCGACAAATGCGCTAAGGGAGCCAAATCTCCTGAAGCACCCAAGCTGCCTTGTGTATACACCACCGGAAGCAGGTCGTTATTATAAAAGTCAATGAGCCTTTCTACTGTTTGTAATTGCACACCACTGTAACCATAGCTAAGCGATTGAATCTTCAAAAGCAACATCAATTTTACAATAGGTCTGGGAACATAGTCTCCCGTTCCGCATGCATGGGACATCACCAGGTTTTCTTGTAATTTTGAGAGATTGTCGTTAGCGATCTTCACATTGCAAAGCGAGCCAAATCCGGTATTAATGCCGTAGATGGGTCGCTCATTGTTCTCCATCTTTCCATCGAGATAGGCTTTGGACTTTTTTATGTTGAATGCCGCTTCTTCAGATAATTCCAATAGTTTATTAGACTCAATGATCTCTTTTACAGTGGGCAGATCCAATATCTCGGAACTGATATAATGGGTTTCTTGCATCGATTGGGTTGTTTGTTCTGCAAAAATACCAATTTATAGCAAAGGTTTTGTAATTTTAGCCAACTCATTGCCTTCTGAAGCTATAAATGTACAAACTGTAAACACCTATGAAAAAATTAGTATTCCTTGTCGTTGCACTCACAATAATTTCATGTAAGAAAGACGATAAAAACATTGATTATGTGCTCCTTTCCGGTACTGTTGAAAATTCTGAAGAAAGTTCCGCCATGATTCGGGGATACGATTTGAAGGAAGAAATTCCCATTTCAGCCAACGGTACATTGAGCGATACACTCTATTTGGATACCAACGGTTTTTACGAACTTTATATTGGACGGGAACGAACACTTACCTATCTCGAAAAGGGAAAAACACTTACTTTTTCCGTTGATATAACGCAATTTGATGAGAGCATTTCATACTCCGGGGATCTTGCAGCCGAAAATAATTATTTAGCTGAAAAATACTTGCTTTCAGAAAAAGAGAAGCCGTATCAGGAAGTATTTGCCATGTCAGAAAAGGATTTTGTTGCCGAAGCAAACAGCATCCATTCTCGGTACGAAGATCTTTTAAACAACACCGAAGGTCTTTCAGAAGCGTTTAAAGCGCTAGAGGCCAAGGAACTGGATTACGAACATATCATGAACTTAGAGAATTTTCAAGAATACCACCGCTATTTTACCGGGGATAGAACTTTCAAAGTATCAGATCGCTACTATGAACCCATGAAAGATATCGATTATGCAGATACAACGGCCTTTCGTCAATCCATTGCCTATCAACGCATGCTTGATACGCACTTTAACAGACTCATCAATGAATCTGATAATGATGATCCCGATTTTGATCCTACAATGGCCTATTTAACCAAAGTAGATGAATCGTTACCCGATGGATATGCAAAAGATCAATTATTATACGGTTTCCTAGAGTTTGGTATGCGTCCGGATGTATCTTTAGATGACGTTTATCAAATCTATAAGAGTAGTTCCCCCGATCCTGAGAATTTGGAAAAGTTGACGGCACGGTACAACAAATTACGCCCCTTGCTACCCGGTAACGACTCCCCAACCTTTACGTATGAGAATCATAAGGGCGGTACTACGAGTCTGTCTGATTTGGAGGGACGATATGTGTATATCGATGTTTGGGCAACCTGGTGCGGTCCCTGTATACGAGAGATCCCGGCTTTAAAAGCTGTAGAGGAAGATTTTCAAGATGAGAATGTGGCTTTTGTAAGTATTTCCATCGATGAGAAAAAAGATTATGATACTTGGAAGGCCATGGTCACCGAAAAGGATTTGGGAGGCATTCAGTTAATGGCCGACAATAATTGGAAGTCAGATTTCGTAGAGAATTACGGTATCCTCGGTATACCGCGATTTATTTTGATCGACCCCCAAGGAAAGATAGTATCGGCAGATGCACCGCGTCCTTCAGACCCTAAGCTTCGGGAAATGTTACAGGAACTATTATAAACATTTAGATTATGCCTGTTCTGTTTCGGGAGGTTCTTGTTCAAAAAGAGACAGATAGGCATTACCTATTTTTTCAATGATATCTCCGGCAATCACTGCTTCATAACCCAGCTCTTGTGAAGCTATGTTTCCGGCACTCCCGTGCAAGTAGACCGCAAATACTGTGGCTAATAATGGATCATAACCTTGTGATAGTAGACCAGTGATCATACCGGAAAGGACATCACCGCTGCCGGCGGTTGCCATACCCGGATTTCCCGTTGTATTGATATATAATTTTTCCTCAAAAACTACAATGGAGTTTGCCCCTTTTATAAGCAAGACAAGGTCATATTCTTTTGCGAAAGCTTTCGCCTTGTCCAGTTTGTCATAATCTGAACTCCACGATCCTATTAATCGCTCAAGCTCTCCGGGATGCGGCGTCAAGATCGAATGCTTTGGAATATGATCAAGGATCTCCTTGTGAGAGGACAGAATATTAAGCGCATCTGCATCGAGGAGTACAGGCACTTCGGTCTTCATTAGAAACGTTTTGAAAGCTGATACAGTTTCTTCCTGAACACCAATTCCCATCCCTATCCCAATAGCCGATGGTTGAAAGTTATAATCGATCGCAGTAAGGAACTCTTCATGTTCGTCTGTAAGTACCATGGCCTCGGGAATGGCTGTTTGTAGAATGCTATATCCGCATTTCGCCGTAAATGTGGTTGCCATTCCTGCACCGGTACGTAACGCGGCTTTAGTAGCCAGAACGGCAGCTCCCATCTTGCCGTAGCTGCCTGCCACAACGAGTGCATGACCGTACGTTCCTTTGTGATCGTATTTTTGTCGTTGTTTATAAAATAATTGCGCTTCCTGTTTTCCAATAAGCTGGGCCAAGGGTTCAGCACTACTCAAAAATTCTGCATCCAAACCAATATCTATGGCTTCATAAAAAGGAACATAGATTCCGGTATCAGGAAGAAAAAAGGATAATTTGGGCACTTGAAATGTAAGCGTGTGATTCGCCTTTAAGACAGCATCGGGATCACTCACAGGCTTTTCAGCAAATAATCCACTGGGGATGTCTATAGACAGCTTAAATGCTTTGTTGGCGTTAAGGTATTGTATGAGTTTTTTTACCCAACCATCGGGACATCGGTTTAAACCTATCCCAAAAATGGCATCGATAATAATATCCTGCGGAGCGATGGCAGGAAAATCGTCTTCAGATTTCATTAATTTAGGCCAATTTTTGGTCACATTCTTTACACGATCGTAGTTTATTAAAAATTCCTTGGAACGTTTGTCGCTGCAGTTGACCACGTACAGATTGACATTGTAACCGTGCTCAATGAGTAACCGCCCTACCACCAGACCGTCACCACCGTTATTACCAATACCGCAAAAGATATGTATGGGAACCTGAGCTCCTTGCATGCGCTGGTGCAACCAATTAAAGATCTGTGTTCCTGCCCGTTCCATGAGATCTACGGAAGTGATCCCCTCTTTCTCGGTGGTTATCTTATCGGCATGATATAATTGTTCTGATGAAAATATTTTCATTGCTACGTTCCTTCTTTACGCTTAACTAGCAGTTGTTATTGTAATCTGCAAGTTACTACCCCTGTTGAAAACAATCAAGCAAATCTTTCGTTACCTTTTACAGATAACGTTACATTTGCGAAAAATTTTCACACATGAAGCAGACTGCTCTTTCTCAAGTTCACGAACAATTAGGTGCCAAGATGGTACCCTTTGCCGGTTACAATATGCCCGTTTCCTACGAGGGAGTGGTGGCAGAACATGAAACGGTTCGTAAGGGTGTAGGTGTCTTTGATGTTTCTCACATGGGAGAATTTTTGATCACCGGTCCCAAAGCCTTAGAACTCATTCAACATGTTACCAGTAACGATGCTTCTAAATTGGTGGATGGTCAAGCGCAGTACAGCTGCTTACCTAATGCCTCAGGTGGAATAGTAGACGACCTTATCGTATACCGCCTTGATGCTGAAAAATGGTTATTGGTCGTGAATGCATCCAATATCGATAAAGATTGGGATTGGATATCAAAGCACAATACCATGGGAGCCGAAATGCGAAATCTTTCAGAAGATTTTTCCTTGTTGGCCATTCAAGGTCCAAAGGCGGTTGAAGCGATGCAGTCCTTAACCAGTGTGGATCTTTCAGAAATTAAATTCTATACGTTCAAAGTGGCAGACTTTGCCGGAATTGAACATGTTATAATTAGTGCGACCGGATATACCGGAAGCGGCGGTTTCGAGATCTATTGTAAGAACAGCGAAGTTGCGCAAGTGTGGGACAAAGTAATGGAAGCCGGTGCTAAATTTGGGATAAAACCCATTGGTTTGGCAGCACGTGACACCTTGCGGTTGGAAATGGGTTATTGTCTCTACGGAAATGATATTGATGATACCACCTCTCCTATCGAAGCGGGCTTGGGTTGGATTACAAAGTTTACGAAAGACTTTGTGAACTCTGAAGCTTTAAAGCAACAAAAAGAAGAAGGAGTAAAAAGAAAACTGATTGGGTTTCAACTTAACGAACGCGGCATTCCAAGACAAGGGTACGAAATTGTTTCAAAAGACGGGAGAGTCATCGGAAATGTGACCAGCGGAACGATGGCACCTTCACTAAACCAAGGAATCGGTATGGGCTATGTTCCTACCGAACTTAGCGCACCCGGAACTGAGATCCTTATTCAAATTCGAAAGAATACGGTGCCGGCTACCGTGGTAAAGTTACCGTTCTACAAAGGTTAATATGATCGATTATCAACAGGTATTAGAAGACATTCACACAGAACTCTTGGGTATTGAGGATACGGGAAAAGTGGCTTCTTACATTCCTGAGTTGGCTTCTGTTTCCCAAGATAACTTCGGAATATATCTAAATCGGATCAAGGGTGATAATTATTGTGTAGGAGACTGGGACACGCGCTTCTCTGTTCAAAGTATTTCGAAGGTACTCTCCTTGGCCAAAGCATTATCAGAGGTAGGAACTTCCATATGGAACAGAATGGATGTAGAGCCCTCCGGTGATCCCTTCAATCACTTGTCGCTATTGGAGATGGAAGAAGGAATTCCCAGAAATCCGTTGATCAATGCCGGGGCTATTGTTGTTGCCGATATCCTAATCTCTGAATTATCTGATCCTAAAAAAGACTTTTTGACCTATGTTCGCGGGTTGGCAAATGATGAGACTATTATTTATAATGAACGGGTTGCTGCTTCCGAAAAAGCGACCGGATTTAAGAACTATGCCACGGCTTACTTGCTAAAATCCTTTGGCAATTTAAACAATCCCGTGGACGAAGTGCTTGATTTCTATTTCCATCAATGTGCGCTGGAGATGAACTGCGAACAATTATCCAACGCCTTCTATTTATTTGCCAATCGCGGAAAATGTATGCGCAATGTTCCGCATCTTACATTAACACAAGTAAAGCGTATCAATGCGATCATGCTCACCTGTGGATTCTACGACGAAGCAGGAGAATTTGCTTTCGAGGTGGGATTGCCTGGAAAAAGTGGTGTAGGCGGTGGTATTGTCGCGTTACTGCCCAATGAATATATTCTGGCAACGTGGGCACCCGGCTTGAACCCAAAAGGAAATTCCTATCTTGGCATGCAGGCACTTGAAAGATTCACCACAAAAACCGGCGCGTCTATTTTTTAGAACGTCATTTTCCGAAGTAAGTACATGAAACAAATTCCTCAAAATAGAATTCTTATCATCGGCGCCAGCGGTTTTATTGGTCATGCGCTCTATAAGGAACTTCAGTCCTATTTTGATGTCTATGGCACATATTGCAGAGATAATGAGGATCTTAAAGACAACAAGGTATTCTATCGATTTGACGTCACCAAACACACCATTTTAGAGGTCCTTGCTGAAGTACGCCCCTGTGTAATCATTTCTTCGATTAAAGGAGATTTTGCGTCTCAAAGAACCATGCACCAAACCTTGGCGAATTATGTTCTGACCAATGAAGGAACGCGGTTGTTATTTTTATCTTCTGCCGCCGTATTTGACGGAAAGTTTACATATCCTTCGTACGAGAAAGATCTTCCCATAGCCGAAAGTGATTATGGGAAACACAAACTTTCCATAGAAAAGATCATCCGGGAATTGCCCATTGAGACCTATGCAATCCTGAGACTGCCAACCGTGTTGGGCGTGAACTCCCCTGCTATTTTTCAGCTAAAGCAAACCATCAAGCATCACGCTTCTTTCGAAGTCTTTCCTAACCTTATAATAACGGTTACAACTGCCAATAAGATCGCCCAACAAATTCACTACATCATTAATCAAAGACGCACAGGTATCTTTCATTTGGCTAGCAATGATATGGTGCACCATGAAGATTTGTTTCGGGAACTTACCGACAAATTAAGCAATAAATTGCCTATCTTTAAGCGTGTCTTCAGCAGAAATGAGGAAAGCTACCTTGCTATTCTTCCGAAGGAGAACATATTACCTAAGCAATATCGTATTACGGTAGCAGAGGTTATTGAAGACAGTACGCTTAAAGAAGAGATAAGTACCCTAAAATATTAATGTATTATGAAAGCATTGAGCGAAAAAGAAATTAATGATAAATTGGAGCAGTTTGAAGGTTGGGATTACAGCGAGAATGCAATCCATACCACCATTGAGTTTCGCGATTTTAAAGATGCCTTTTCGGTGATGACCCGTATTGCTTTTGAAGCCGAAAAAATGCAGCATCATCCGGATTGGTCTAATACCTACAACACATTGAACATCAGTCTCTCTACGCACGATGCAGGCGGTGTGACCGAAAAAGATTTTAAACTGGCTAAGATTATTGACGACTTAGTAAGCTAAAATTTTGTACTTTTTTAACCGAATCAGGCAGTCATTCATGATCACACGTTTTTGTTTCGGTATTGCGTTTTTCTCTATTATAACCATTTTCGCTCAGGATGCTTCCCTTTTCTGCGAACAGACACAAGCATTGAAACAGCTCATTGAAAAAGAGCATGTTCGTCCGAAGCCACTGGATGACAGTCTCTCAAAAGGCATTTACGATCAATTTCTCGATCAGTTAGATCCAAACAAACGATTTTTTACTACGGAAGACGTCACTGTCTTCGAAACAGACATGCTTCAGATTGACGATTACCTGCGTGCAGGTAGCTGTGGTTTTATTTCAAAATACAGCCAAAAGTTAACAGAACGTATTGAATTTGCAAAGCACAGTCTGCTGTCGTTAAAGGACCAAGTTCTTGATTATAGTGGTACAGATACGCTTGTGTTTACACCCGGGAATACATTTAAGTATGTGACGACCGAGGCTGAGATGGCCAAGTATTGGAACAAGAAGGTGCGTTACGGGGTTCTCATGCGCCTTATTGAAGAAGATTCAAGTGTTGCTTCCATACAACAAAACTTTAAGAAACGGGAGGCATTAGCAAAACCCTTGGTAATCCAAAGCGAAGTCTGTATTTTGGATGAGTTGCTTCATCAAAACGGGGGTATTGAACGTTTTGTACATGAGGCATTTTTAAATGCTTATGCCAGTTATATGGACCCCAATACCCTTTTTTTCAATGACACCGAAAAGAGTGTATTCGAATCGGCTTTATCTAAGAACTCGCTTTCTTTCGGTTTTATGACATCCAAGAACGACAGTGGTGAGATCGTTATCGAATACATTACGCCCGGAAGCAGCGCCCATCGCCATGAGGATTTTGAAGAGGGGGACATTATTAAAGCCTTGAAGTCCGGTAAAGATACTATGGAGCTTGTATGTGTTTCAAACGAAGATATTCAAGCTTTTACACAAGATGAAGCGCATCATACGATTGAATTCAGACTTAAAAAACAGGATGGTTCCATAAAAACGGTAACGCTTAGCAAGGCAGCGATCAAAGTTGAAGAGAACACAGTTCTAGGTTATGTGCTAGGGACAGACACCAAAATTGGTTATATCAATATACCCAGTTTCTATACCGATTTTGAGTCGTGGGACGGATTGGGCCTTGCCAATGATCTTGCCAAGGAACTGTATAAACTGGAACAGGAAAATATCGCTGCTTTAATTATAGATTTGCGATTTAATGGCGGCGGCTCCATGAAAGAAGCAACTGATTTAAGCGGAATGTTTGTGGACCGAGGCCCATTGTCTATTATAAAGTATAAGGATGGTGAAACTTCAACATTAAAGGATGCTAAACGCGGCATGCTGTTCACTAAACCTCTATTGTTACTGGTGAATGGATTCAGTGCTTCTGCTTCCGAATTCTTTGCCGGAGCCATGCAGGATTACAACAGAGCGATCATTGTGGGAACACCAACCTATGGAAAATCAAGTGCTCAAACCATACTTCCGCTTAGCAACGAAAAATCATTAGGGTATTGTAAGATCACTGTAGATCAATTCTATCGTGTAACTGGAAAGAGTTTACAATCGGAAGGTGTCATTCCCGATATTCAACTGCCGGATATGTACGACCGGATTCCAAATGGTGAAAAACATTTAAAATTCGCGCTGGATATAGATTCGGTGCCTGTGAGTCTAAAGCACACAGCGCTTGAGCCTTTAGCTTTAGGACAGATTAAGGAACGGAGTGCCAAGAGGATAACCGCCAGTACCGGATTTCAAAACATTCGAAAGTTCAATGAACTGCTCGTAAACAACTACATACAAAAGAACACGACCTATTCATTAACCCTTGAGAACGTCTACAACGATTATACAGGATCTTTAAACCTGTGGAAAGATTATGCTAACGAGCTGGAAAATTATACTGCCTCGATGTTAGTTTCGAATACTACGGCTACCAACGAGTTGCTTGCTTATAGTTCTGAGGAAAAGGAAGCAAATACATTGATTTTAAAGGAAATCACTTCAGACCTACAGATTGAAGAAGCATATATTATTTTGAGCGAATACCTTTTAGCAATAAATACACATTAATATGAAACAGAAACTACTTTTTATTTCCTTGTTAGCTATCGGGTTCTCCCCTTTGCTTCATGCACAACAATTTAAGAATGCGCTCGATTACTTAGAGTTTATTTCAAGCGAACAGGAGATCATTACTAAGAATATGTGGAAATACACCAAGGCCATTGCACACAGTAAAAATGAACGCAGTGTTGACGGTTCCAGAAATTCCTTAATTAAGTCTATCGAACGTGCGATTTCAAAAATTGAGCGCGCCGAAGGATTTGACGGCGATACCTATAAGAATCAAGTGCTCGAAAATCTAAGATTGAATGAAAGCCTAATGAAACAGGATTATGAAAAGATCATCGACATGAAGGCAGTCGCAGAACAGTCGTACGATCAAATGGAAGCTTATATACTAGCACGCGAACTTGCCGATAAAAAAATGGCAGAAGCACAGCAGGAATATGAAACACATTTCTATGCGTATGCGGCGAAGCACAACATCGATATTATTGAGAATGAATCGGACTTAGGAAAGAAGATGGCTATCTCTTCTGAAGTATTCAAGCATTATAATGATATGTACTTGCGATTCTTTAAAGTGAATATCAATGATGTGTATCTTTGGGAAGCTATCGAGAAAGGAGACGTAGGCGCTATTCAGCAAAATGGGAACGCTTTGCAACAAGTGGCAGCGGAAGGTTTAAAAATGTTGAAAGACGCTACACTTTATAAAAACGATCCTTCTTTGGTTGAAGCAACACAAACCGCTTTCAATTTTTTTATTGAAGAAAGTCAAACCAGCATCCCTGAAGTAGTTGCATTTCTACTGCTCAACGATGAGGTGGAATCCATTAAAACCACCCTCGAAAAAACTCCGGAGCGTAAGCGTACCAAGGAACAGATAGATGGCTATAATCGAAAGGTAAAAGAAATCAATAAAGCAATTGGCAACTACAATAAGTTGATGGCTGCTCTCAATAAGGACCGTCAACAAATAATTAATAATTTGAATCTAGCCAATGAAAAGTTTTTAGCCAAACATATTCCCAAGGACTAACGGATTTTATAAATTTGCCAAAACTTTCAACTAAATAGTTACTATGGGAAGAGCGTTCGAATTTCGAAAAGCACGTAAAATGAAGCGGTGGTCCGCAATGTCTAAAGCCTTTACGCGTATTGGAAAGGACATCGTGATGGCGGTAAAAGAAGGTGGACCCGACCCCGATGCAAATTCCCGTTTGCGTGCCGTAATTCAAAATGCCAAGGCTGTCAATATGCCTAAGGACAATATTGAACGTGCCATTAAACGTGCCAGCGATAAAAATCAAGGTAATTATAAAGAGGTATTGTTTGAGGGATATGCACCCCATGGTATCGCTGTACTTATTGAAACCGCTACCGATAATAATACGCGTACCGTAGCCAACGTTCGTTCCTATTTCAATAAATCTGACGGAAGCCTTGGAACATCCGGATCGGTGGTTTTCATGTTCGATCATACTTGCAATTTTCGCATTCAAGGCGAAGGTATGGATTTGGAGGAATTGGAATTGGAATTGATCGATCACGGTGTGGAGGAAATCTTTGAGGATGAGGACGGTGTGTTGATCTATGCCCCGTTTGAAAGCTTTGGAGCTATACAGGCCTATTTAGAGGAAAATAATATTGAGATTCTTAGTTCCGGATTTGAACGAATTCCGCAGGTCACTAAGAAACTTTCAGAAAGCGAAGCGGCAGACGTCGAAAAATTACTTGAAAAATTAGAGGAGGACGATGATGTCCAAAACGTGTATCACACCATGGAAGAATCTGCGGAAGAATAAAAAAAGCCATCTTAAAAAGATGGCTTTTTAATTTTGAGCATGGCATGCGTTTACTCTTTATAAAAAGATAGTGAAGACGCTCCGGACAATAATACATTCATTGTCGGTGCAATGTTTCCGCCGGTATTTATATTCTGAAAAGCCAATACTCTACCCCCGCTGTTCGCTCGTTCCGCAATAAATACGGTATTGGTTTCTTGATCGAACGCTGCTGCTACAGGATTCCCTAAGAACGTGCTGCTTCCGGCTACTCGTACTTGATTACCTGCTACCGCCATCGTGCCACCATTGGCAACGGCGTTGAATTTGCTTTGAAAATCAGTTATCACATGAAATCCTCCATCTGCATCCAAAGCGGCATCACCGATATCGGTTAGGATCATTGTAGAGCCGTCAAATGCAATTCCGTGGGTTCGCGTAATGCCTTCAATCGTAATACGTTTATTGGCAGCTACCGTGGCATCTGTGGTATTGGTTGCCGTAAAATTGGTAAATACGGCAATGTCTGAAGTCTTGTCCACGACCACAAACAAGTCGTTACCTACAAATTCAATTCCCCATACTGCAAAATCTACAGTTACTGTATTACGCAAAGTGAATCCGTTAGCATCTCTAACGTATATAAAAAAACGACCATCGGCTGTATTAGGATCACCGTCAACATCGGCATTGTCTGAAACAACATAGAAGTTACCGTTTACGGCAACATCTCTAGGACTTTCCAGATCGGCCGAACTTGATATGTCGGCATTGATCGTGATCCCATCTTCGGCAACAGAGATATTTGCATAAGAATTTAATCGTAAAAATGATCTTGAAGCTTGGGTTACGGCATCCGTTGATCCGTCATAGTGGATACCTTCCGAGTCAAGAGATAAGGTTAGGAAGGTCTTTGAGGTGACTGCACCGGGATCGCTTACATCATACTTAGTTACGTTTCCGTTGGAATTATTGGAAGCGTACAATTCTCTGCGCGAATCGGCAGTTGTATCATCATTTCCTGTGTCATCGTCGCTGCTACATGCGGTTGTTATTAAGCCCGCGAAAAGCAGTAGTGTTAAAATTTTGTGCATTTTCATAGTGTTACTTTTTAGGTTTGTGACTAAATAACTAGAAAATGAATCAATACGTATTTTTCTGCGCTAAGATTAACGAGATTTTAACCTGCGCTCATTGATAGTCAATTTGTTAGTTCGTAGCTATAAATAACGCTTTAACAAAGAATTAAACTAACATTGTGTTAAGCAATGAAGGCAGGAAGAGGTACTGTGTTAAGAGTATTCCGGTACTTTTCCTACAATACCTCTGAAATACATGCGAAGAAACTGAGTGTCCTCTTCAATGGCACCGGAAATATAGAACGGCGGGTTAATTGTCACGGTCTTGGTGGCATAATCGAATGAGACGGGAATAATGGGCACGTGTGCGGCTTGTGCAATGTAGTAAAAGCCGGTTTTCCATGCGGCTACTTTCTTGCGAGTCCCTTCGGGAGCTAGGGCCAGTCTGAATTCTTCCTTTTTTCTGAAGACTTCAGCAATTGCTTCAACCTTATTTTGACCGGAAGTTCTGTCAAGAGGTGCGCCTCCCATCCACCGAAAGTACCAGCCAAAGGGCCATTTGAATAACTCTTTTTTGGCGACAAAATTGATTTCGGTTTTTAAGATACGACGGGTAAAGACGCCTATAAAGAAGTCGTGCCAACTCGTATGAGGGACTACGATCACAACAGCTTTTTTGATCGAGGCATCAAAATCGCCTTCAATCCTCCACCCCATGACTTTAAAAAAAATAAATTTTGTTAGGTGCATCCCCTTGTTTAGCTTTTCTACATTTTAAGGTAGAGTTCCTTCAGCTTATCTCTGGTCATTATTACTTCCCAGTTTTCACCCAAGGCATTCTCCCATAAGGGCACCAAACTTAAGGCGATATCGATCATTGTATTGAGTTGTGCTTCGGTAAGATTGCTACAGAGTCCTTTTGGGATGTCGATGTTGTGTTGCTTCACCATTTCCTTGAACAATGCAACGTCTTTGGGGTAGAATTCGGCTAAATGATCGAAAACGATGCAATTCCCAATCCCGTGCTTTGTACCCAAAACATAAGAAAGTCCGTAACTCATGGCATGTGCCACCCCTACTTGTGAGTAGGCGATGCTCATACCTCCATGCCAAGAGGCCATCATCAATTTTCCTCTGGATTCTTCATCGGGTAGTCCCTCATCCAAAAAGATCTCTTTACACAAATCGTAGGCTTTCTCTCCATAACTCTGACTAAAAGCGTTGAGGAATGTTCCATTAAGGGATTCGACACAATGAATAAAGCAATCCATGCCTGTGTAGAACCACTGGTTTTTAGGTACCCCAATCGTAAGCTCAGGATCCAGAACCACTTGATCGAAAGGCGTAAAGTCACTGTTGATCCCAAGTTTTCTAACGGGTCCGGTAAGAACCGTTGTACGGGACACCTCGGCTCCGGTACCCGATATTGTAGGAATTCCCACATGATAGACCGCTTTGTTCTTTACTAGGTCCCAACCTTGATAATCTGCAGCACTGCCCTTATTTGTTAACATGATGGAGACCGCTTTGGAGAGATCTAATACCGTTCCACCGCCAATCCCGATGATTCCGGACGGTTTGTAGGTAAATTCAGCTTTGATATCCTTAACGATCTGGTCCACCTGCGTCGTTTTTGGCTCTTCTTCAGCCGAAATGAACAACAACTTATCATTAAACCGAAGGTTTATCCTGTCCAATAGATCTTTATTCTGTTTAAAAACATCATCCACTAAAAAGATAAAAGGCGCTTTGTCCTTTCGTTGGGGTGCTAAAATAGAACCCAATTGGTCAAAACAACCCTGCCCGAAAACCACCTTGGGAACCATGGGAAAGTTTCGAAACTTATTATTCACGGTTTCCTTCTTTTCTTCTTTCAACACCTTATTGGCTCGTATCAGATCTTCGGGGGTATCGATCTCGATCCCCTGAGCATTGGAAATAGCCATTTTTATATTTTTTCCATACTCTAAGTATCGTATGCATTCTATTTTTTCGGCGGCCTCCAAACTGCGCATAGGCAGTCTGTAGAAATCCATCAATGCCGATTTACGAAAAGCGTAGATACCTTTATGTTTGTAATACTGTACGGCCACGTTCTTATCACGCGGATATGGAATGGGTGAACGGGAAAAATAGAGTGCAAAGTTATCTTGATCCACAATCACCTTTACACAGTTGGGATCACTAATCTCTTTCCAGTCGTGAATTTCTGTCATTAGTGAGGCCAAATCGATCTTATCGGCATCCGGTCCGTCAAAGACACTTAAAACCTGTTCCAGTCCCTTTTTGCTTGTGAAGGGTTCATCTCCTTGCACATTAACCACGATATCAACGTTCATGTCGGCTACTGCTTCGGCGATTCGGTCACTCCCACACTCATGTTCGCGCTTGCTCATGATGGCCTTACCTCCGTTGAGTTCAATTTCATTGAAGATGATTTCGCTGTCGGTAACAACATATACTTCATCAAAGAGATTGGTCTCTTTTGCAGCTTCGTAGGTTCTAACGATCACAGGTTTGCCGCCTAGATCTTGCATTAATTTTCCTGGGAATCGAGAGGCTCCGTAACGAGCCGGGATCATTGCTATTATTTTCAAACTAAATTGTATTAACGTCTTGATTTCAAAAATAAGAAGATTAACCAGTAGTGTTGCGTTTTTTGCGAAGCTTTTTATAAAACTTATACAGACCGAAAAAAATCAATAAAACACACACAAAGGCCAACACGGGAACAAAAATGGACAAGATAGCTAGTACGGTCGAAGTGCCCGCTTCGATCGTAGAAACTACCGAATTTGCGAGTCCTCCCGTCGTAGCGGTGGAACCCAACCGAATGGCAGTGGTATTTCCCTGAACCGCAGCTGCCGTTCCTCCTCCGGCAATAATAGCGAGTGTCCAAGTAATGATCGGGTCGAGGTTTGTAACTGTTGCTACCATTACTGCTGTTCCGGCAATGGCAGCCAAGGGAATTGCAATCGTATCTAGCGCATTGTCCAACCAAGGGATGTAATATCCGGCTACTTCAACAAGTGTTGCAACCGCCAAGGTGATCACAGCCGTGAGACTGCCCATCCATTGCCAACTTTCGTTAAGTGGTATCACATCATAATGTGCGGCCAAGCTCATGACCAATAACGGCAGGAATACTCTAAATCCAACAGCCGCAGCCAATCCTATTCCTAAAAAAATGCTCAATAAGATATCAACCCATTCCATACTCACTAATCTACAAAAAACTCATCTTTGAATC
The DNA here is from genome assembly GCF_963972995.1 of uncultured Altibacter sp. NCBI lineage: Bacteria > Pseudomonadati > Bacteroidota > Flavobacteriia > Flavobacteriales > Flavobacteriaceae > Altibacter > uncultured Altibacter sp. The sequence continues at coordinate 57,147 of NZ_CAXAXI010000004.1, read as the reverse complement.
CTATAAGATACAATTTTTCTTGGGCCCTTGTAACTGCTGTGTACAGCCAACGCAGATATTCTTTATCAACCCCATTGGGCAAATACGGTTGCTCCACAAACACAGTTTTCCACTGGCCTCCCTGCGATTTGTGACACGTAATAGCATAAGAGAATTTCACTTGGAGCGCATTAAAATAGGTATTGTTCTTCACCGAAAGAAACCGTTTGTAATTCGATTTTTCTGAAGCGTAATCCTTTTGAACTTCTTGGTAGAGTCTGTTGGAATCTTCGTATGATAGCGAGGGCGCTTCAGAAGTAAGCGTATCCAATAAAAGTACTGTTTCAAAGGGCGCCATTTTAGGATAATCGACCATTCGGATGTTAACTTCCGCGAAGCGAAACCCGTATAATTCTTTTATGCTGAAGATCTCCAACACTTCAATAATATCGCCATTAGCAATGAATCCTGCGTCACTTTCAGTCTTCACCCAAAAATAATTATTCTTCACCACCATAAGATAATCTCCGGCCGATAAGTCTTCTTCTTGATATAAAATACGATTCCGGATATTTTGGTTGTAAAGATTTGCTCTTTTGTTGGAACGCACGATAACTACGGTATCTTCATTTCCGAGTGTTGCGTAACTATCTTGTATGGCTTCCATGAGTTCTTGTCCATCTAAGGGACGTATCACCTCTGGATAGGGCAATTCAGAAAATTTGAACGCTTCGTATAACCCATCTTCTATGCGCGTTCGAATATGGGTAGCATTCACTAGAATACCGCTATCCTTTTGCTGACGAACGACCTCGTCCATCTCGATCTCAATGACCTCCTTATTGTAGTGGCTTTCGAGCGTACGTTTATCTAAGGCAGGGCTAATATGGAGTTTCACGGGCGGTAACTGTGCCGTGTCTCCAATAAGTAATAATTTACAATTCTGACCATTATAGACATATTCCATAAGGTCATCCAAGAGGGATCCGTTTTCGAACAATTTCGATTCCTGATTGATATCGGGAACCATAGATGCTTCATCAACTATAAAAATTACATTTCGGTGTTTGTTCTTCTGAAGTGTAAAGGACACCCCTCCCCCTTTTTGGCTCTTCGGGTAATAAATTTTTTTGTGAATGGTGAACGCCTCCTTGTTAGAATAGTTGCTAATTACTTTGGCAGCGCGCCCGGTAGGTGCCAGCAAAATGGCAGATCGTCTGGCTTTCCATAGGTTTTTAACCAAGGTTCCCACTAGCGTAGTCTTTCCGGTTCCCGCATATCCCTTCAATAAAAATGTTTGATTTTTTTTATCGCTAAGTGTAAAATCGGCTAACAATTGAAGCGCAAGATCTTGCTTAGCGGTCGTATCGTGAGGAAAATCATTTTTTAAAAGGCTGTAAAACTGCGAAGTATCCATGAATGTTGTAGGCGTGTAATAGCCCTTAAAGATAGCCATGATTTTTTCGGATTATACTTTAACGAACAAAAAAAAATTGTAGATTTGCGATAGACCTATTAAACAACATAATTAAACTGTCAAAATAATGAAAATAGTAATTCAACTACTACTTTGGATTGTGATCGCTTTTTTGGGATATCAACTTTATACTTCCATTAGTGAGCCTATTGCTTTTAACGAAGTGAAAGAAGCACGTTATGCCAAAGTGATCAAAAATTTGAAGGATATTCGGGATGCGGAATTGGCTCATCAAGAGATCACAGGGAGTTTCACCGGAAGTTTTGATAGTTTAGTGCGGTTTATCGATACAGCTCAGTTTGCCATTGTACAACGTCGCGATACCAGTTTCGCCGATGTTGCTAAAAATAAAGCCTTTGGAATTGCCGAAGGATATTTCATTGAAAAGGTACTTATCGATACTCTTGGCTATACACCGGTAAAAGATTCATTGTTTGGCGGTAGCGATCGCTACAAGACCATGATGAATATTCCTGTAGAAGGTGTTGATGCAAAAATTGAACTACAGGCCGGTAAGCTGAAAAAAAACGATGCTACCTACTCTGTATTTGAAGCAAGAGTACCAAAAGACGTTATCTTGGCCGATCAAAACAAAGACCTTTTGGCACAAGAAAAGCAAGTTGTTTCCGTGGATGGAGTTAATGGTGCATACATTAAGGTGGGGTCAATGAACGAAGTAAACACGAGCGGAAACTGGCCAAAAATTTACGATACTGCAAAAGATCAATAACATAGATCCTAACATCCAAAAGAAACTGTCCGTTCAAATTGCTTTGACCGGACTTTCTTTTTTAGTGTCAAATCCGGACACCAAAGAACCTATGTTCTATACTGAAAAGAAATTTTCAAGTCCGCACACTCCCGAAGAACTTTTACTCGAACTGCAACGATCTTTTTCAGAATATAAGGAATTGGAACATCCTACGGAAGTAATATTGCTCTATGCTACAAACGTATATGCTCCTGTTCCATTGTCGTTGTTCGACGAAACAAAGGCCAGCGAGTATTTAAAGTTCAACTCAAAAATACTGGCGAACGATTATATCTCACACGATACTCTCGAATCTGCCGGAACCGTTGTTGTCTATATTCCGTATGTAAATATCAATAATTATATTTTTGATCGTTTTGGCAGTTTTCAATACTATCATGCCACCACAGTTCTTCTGCGCTCTTTTTTGGCTTCGGAAAAGCATTCGCGCGACGCCAAAGTGTTTGTTCATGTTACAGAAACACACTTCGATCTTTTAGTGCTTAAAGAAGGTACCCTTCAACTTTGCAACAGCTATTTGTACAAAACACCCGAAGACTTTGTGTATTATATCCTTTTCTGTTTCGAGCAGCTGAACCTCAATCCTGAAACAGTTCCCGTGACCTTCGTCGGAAGCATTTCAGAAGAAAGTGATCTGTATCATATAGTGTATAGGTACATTCGGAATGTAACGGTTGCAACAGCCAATTCCGCAAAGGGACAAGCTACACTCGATGAAAGACCTCAAAATAACTATTTACTGACTTTAAGTTTATAATGCGGATCATTTCAGGAATACATAAAGGAAGACGTCTCACCGCGCCAAAGAATTTGCCCGTGCGCCCTACCACCGACCTCGCCAAGGAGTCGCTTTTTAATATTTTGAACAACAACTACCATTTTGATGAGATTACGGTGCTCGATCTTTTTTCCGGAACCGGAAACATAAGTTATGAATTTGCATCACGCGGCGTCCCCGGTGTACTTGCCGTAGATGCACACTATGCCTGTATCCAGTTCATTCAAAAAACCGCAGAAATGCTTTCACTTCCCATTACCCCGGTAAAAAGTGATGTCTATAAATTCTTAGAGGGCTCAGGCAAGTCTTTCGATGTTATCTTTGCAGATCCGCCATACGATCTTCCCCAAGATCAGTTTGAAGCCATCATACAGCTCATTTTTAAGAATTCTTGGGTAGAACCAAATGGAATGCTTATTATTGAGCATTCAAAACACATGGACCTTTCGTCCCAGCCTAATTTTTCGCAAGCCAGAAAGTATGGGGGCTCGGTCTTTAGTTTTTTTCAACAAAACACATGAAACCTTCCATTGTTAAAATAATTAAATTGGATTTTACAACCATTGAAATCCATCAACATTATATTGTATCACAAATAAAAGAAGGTGTGGATTTTGAACAAAAGCATTTAGAAGCATTTTATGAAGTGTTTGAAACTTATTTTTCCGGCCGTCCCTTCGTATCAATTGCCGACAGGAAGAATGATTATACTATCAATCCAAATTTACTTAAGGACTCTCGCTTTAAAAATCTTTTAGGCATAGGCGTAGTTTGCTATTCGGAGGCTTCTTATAAGAATGCCCTTTTTGAAAAAACCTTCTTTAAAGGAAAATTCGAAACATTTTATGAGATGGAAGCCTGCAAGGAATGGGCTTTGCAGCTTGTTGAAGCGTATACTGAATCTGACTGATCACAATTTGTTTTTCATTTTTTTTCGGGCCTTAAGGAATTTATCCCAGGTTTGAAAAGCTGTCGAAAAAAAGATTAAATTTAGTGTATTCAACATACATACTGCGCTTTATGGTTTCCGGTCCCGGTTATTCAATTAATATTGGCTTTGCCGATTTCGATTTATATGATAATTATCTTGTAGGAACCATCCACGAAGGGGTGTTGTTCGATGTGCCGCATATCAATAAATTTCATGAGATCTTCGACAGGCATTACTACAATCGCCCATTTGGTTATATATCGAATAGAAAGTTCGATTATACCATCAACCCTAATTGCTATTCAGAATCAAAAAAATATAATTCTCAGTTGGTAGGGATTGCTACACTGTGTTATTCTGAAACTACATATAAGATGGCTTCTTTTGCCGAAGAGTTCTTAGCGTGGCCACATAAGGCATTTTATACCATGGAAGAATGCACGGCGTGGATCGAAAAACAGTTGGAATTATATAAAAAAGCAGACCTGTAAGCCGGATTCTGTATCACGCCGTAGCGCAACCCTTATCATTTATCTGGACGTACTGTTGCCAGCACGTTCTAGCTGCCTACCCTCCTGCATTGGGTGGGATCCCTTTCCCGTCCCGATAGCTATCGGAATCGGGGCGCAGGTTTACGTGGCATTTCACCACATAGAGTTTACCCGATTTCACTACAGCATTACCTGTACATCCTTTCTGTTGCACTTGTCCTCTTACGCCAAAGCGTAAGGACGGCCGTTAGCCGCTATGCTTCCCTATGGTGTCCGGACTTTCCTCCCCATACAACGGTATGGAGCGATAAGGCGGTCTGCTGTTGCAAAAGTACTTTAATGTTAATAAATACCGTAAAATAGCGAGCCCTAATTTTTAAAAACTACGCCTACATCTTTATATTTGTTTTTCGCTTATGGAACATTTTATTGTATCGGCCCGAAAGTACAGACCCACTACGTTTAAAGACGTTGTAGGCCAACAGGCGATTACAAATACGCTGCAAAATGCCATAGAGAACAATCATTTAGCACAAGCACTTTTGTTTACAGGTCCGCGTGGTGTTGGAAAAACCACCTGTGCACGAATACTGGCAAAACAGATCAACCAAGACGGTACTCAAAAGGCAGATGAGGATTTTGCTTTTAACATCTTTGAACTTGATGCCGCCTCCAATAACTCTGTAGACGATATTAGAAACCTAATTGACCAAGTACGCATCCCACCGCAGATAGGAACGTACAAGGTGTATATTATCGACGAGGTACACATGCTTTCCTCTGCAGCTTTTAATGCTTTTTTAAAGACGTTGGAAGAACCTCCAAAACACGCCATTTTTATCTTGGCAACCACCGAAAAACACAAGATCATACCCACCATCCTATCGCGTTGTCAGATCTTTGATTTCAAACGCATCACCGTTCAGGATATCAAAGGTCATCTCGCTGATGTGGCCAAGTTAGAAAATATAAATGCAGAAGACGATGCCCTTCATATTATTGCTCAAAAGGCCGATGGTGCCCTGAGGGATGCACTGTCTATTTTCGATCGCGTGGTAAGCTTTTCAGGGCAAGACCTGACACGACAAGCTGTTACCGAGAATTTGAACGTGCTCGATTACACGTATTATTTTGCAATTACCGACCTCCTGCTCCAAAATAACATACCGGAGGTTCTGGTAGCCTACGATACCATTCTCGCACAAGGTTTCGACGGTCATCACTTTATAACCGGCCTGGCATCTCACTTCAGGGACTTATTGGTGTGCCAAAACCAAGCGACCATCCAACTACTGGAGGTGGGCGAGCAAGTAAAAACCATGTACTTTGAACAATCGCAAAAGACACCTCATGATTTCTTGATCGACGCCATAGAACTTGCCAATGACTGCGATCTAAAGTACAAAAGCAGCAGAAACCAGCGATTGTTGGTAGAACTTTGTTTGTTGCAACTAGCTTCTTTAACGGCCAGGGGCGAAAAAAAAAATCCTAATTCCTTCGGAAATAAAAAGATAGCGCGTTTCGTAATACCGCCATCTGCTTTTTCAGCAAAGAAGATGCCTTCGGAAGCGGAGACCGTTTCACAAAAAGATACCGATGCCATTTCTAAGGAAGCTGTTCCGGTCACTGAAGCACCTTCAGAATTGCATGTTTCAAATACGACCGAAGCCTCTGTCGAGATAAGACCTTCAGAAGAGAACAAAGAACGAGTTATAGAACGACCCCAGATACTCGCAGAACGAAATGCGAAGAAGGTATCGGCTTTATCCTTAAAAAGTATTCAAAAGAAGCAAGCGATCAAGAAAGAACGTATGGCCAACCAGCCGGACGAAGAGAATTTGCCTTCCAATGACTTCAATGAAGACCAAATGATCGCAGCTTGGAAGGAATATACGGACGCCGTAGAACAAGCCGGTAAATATAATCTACTTTCGCATTTAACCATGGGTGTTCCAAAATTAGAGGGATCGCTTATTCATTTGGAATTCCCAAATTCCACCATCAAGGTCGAAGTTGAAAGAGCCAAGTATGAATTGCTCGGGTTTCTGCGTGAAAAGCTGCAAAATTACGACGTCGACCTCTCCATAGAAGTGAATGAAACCATCGAAAAGCGCTATGCGTATACAACCCGTGAAAAATTTGAAAAACTACGAGAAAAAAACCCTCTAATAGAAACCTTGCGAAAAGAGTTCGATCTTGATATTTAGAGATTAAAACCTTAATTCGTAAATTTAAAGTTTATTGCTTCTACCTCCTAAAAACACACAAATGCTGGGCTTACAGTTACCAACAGATCCGCGCTGGGTCAATATAGTCGAAAAGAACATTGAAGAGATACTCACCGATCATGCCTATTGTGAGCAGAAAGCAGCTTCTACGGCGATTTCTCTTATAGTTTCTTTTCCTGAGTATACTGAGTTGGTACAGGAAATGGTCGCTTTGGTAAAAGAAGAGATAAGCCATTTTAAAATGGTTCACGACAAGATCCTTGAGCGCGGTTGGGTCATGGGGCGTGATCGCAAGGATGAATACGTAATACAGATAACAAAATTTTTTCCAAAAGGAGGCAGCAGGACCACACAATTGGTGCATCGATTGTTATATGCAGCGTTAATTGAAGCACGAAGTTGTGAACGTTTTCGGCTGTTGAGTGAGGCATTGGAAGATAAGGAACTGGCAGAATTCTACAGAAAACTGATGGTGAGTGAAGCGAATCATTATACCATGTTCTTAGGTTTTGCAAGACAGTACGGCAACCGAAACGAAGTAGATAAAAAATGGAAAGAACTACTGGAGTTCGAAGCGCAATTAATGAAGGACCTTAGTAAAAAAGAGACTATCCATGGTTGAGTCTACTTGACTCATCTTGCGATCTACCCTAATTCACCTCTAGGGATTCTGCGATCTTTTCGTTGTATAAGCTCTTAATAATTCCATCTGACAAACCGATCTTTGGAACGAAGATATTTTTAGCACCGGCCCATTTCATGGCAGACAGATAGATACGTGTCGCCGGAACGATTACGTCGGCCCTATCCGGGTTCATATCCATTTGTGTGATGCGTTCATCCAAAGAATAGGAACGAATAAGGTCATAGAATGAGGCCAAATAAAAGTAGCTTAAAGGTTTACCAATCTTCTTTCCGCTATTCTTATAAATACTATTGATATTCCCCCCGGACCCGATCACAGAAATCTTTTTATAAGGTTTGGTGTTTGATCGAATCCACTCCTCCACTTGCTGCCACATAGTGTCTTCCACCATGTCGTTCAATAATCGCACCGTACCCAATTTAAAGGATTTGGATGCTACGGTTTGGCCTTCGGCAAAGATGGTGAATTCCGTACTTCCACCGCCTACATCCACATATAAGAAAACTTTGTCGTTCTGAATCAAGGATTTTAGATCTGTAGAGGCAATGATAGCCGCTTCGTCATTCCCGTCGATAATATTGATAAAAATGCCGGCTTCTTTTTTGATTCGATTCGCAATCTCCTGCCCGTTAGTAGCTTCTCGCATAGCCGATGTGGCACAGGCTTTGAAACGTTTCACGTTGTGTGTATTCATGAGAAGTCGAAAGGCGTTCATGGCGTCGATCATGCGTCGTGTATTGACCTCGGAGATCTTTCCTTCTAAGAATACATCGGCTCCCAACCGAATGGGCACTCGCACTAATGATGTTTTTTTAAATAACGTATTTTTACCTTCTTCTTCAACGACCGTGGCTACTAGCAAGCGTATAGCATTCGAGCCGATATCAATGGCACCATATTTTTCAATGTGTAACAAATCTATTGTTTCAGTTTATTTTGGTAATATTCATATAATTTGAACTGCGAGCGAACGGCACCATTGTTAGGTTTTCGGTAGGCATTGTCTTGTTTGGCAGAAATAATTCTGGCCTTGACATTATCACTCCAGCAGATCTCAAAAGTATCTAACAGTTCGGCTCTAATGCCTTCGTCGTAGATAGGACATGTGATTTCTACTCTATTGTCGAGATTCCTTCCCATAAAATCTGCAGAAGAAATATACACCTTCGGATCCTTATTGTTCTCAAAAATGAACAAACGCGGATGTTCCAAGAATTTATCTACAATGCTTATCACCTGAATATTCTCGCTCATTCCCTTAACCCCGGGAACTAGACAACAGATCCCTCGAACGATCAAACGAATAGGAACTCCTGCCCTACTTGCGTCATATAACTTGTCGATCATTTTATAATCGGATAAGCTGTTGAGCTTTAGTTTAATTCCCGATGGCAGACCTAGTTTTTTATTCTTTATCTCTGTTTCAATAAGATTGTAAAGTGCATTACGTGTATAATGTGGTGAAACGATGAGATGTCGATATTTCTTAATCTTATAGTTCACCTCAAAAAAATCGAATACTTTATTGATCTCCTTGCATATACTCGGGTTTGAAGTAAATAGCGTGTAATCGGTATAGAGCCGTGCGGTTGATTCGTTGAAATTTCCGGTGCTGATAAAGGCATACCTTTTGAGCTTGTCTTTTTCCACGCGCTCTATCAAACACGCTTTACAATGTACTTTAAGACCTTTTACCCCGAAGATAAGACGTACCCCTTCGCTTTGCATTTGTTCTGCATACCCTATGTTGGCTTCTTCATCAAAACGAGCTTGTAATTCTATTTGTACGGTAACCGTTTTACCGTTCTTGACAGCATTGATAAGCGAACTGGCAATATGAGACACCTGTGCAAGACGGTAAATGGTGATCTTTATGGATCGCACATGGGGGTCTAAAGCAGCCTCACGCAAGAACTTCACCACATACGAAAAGGTTTGATAGGGCGCATGGAGCATATAATCCTTTTCCGATATCTTATCGAATAAACTGCCTTGTAAACTTAGTCCTGCAATGTGTAAGGGGGTTATTTTCTCATACAAAAGGTCGTTACGGCCCAAGCTGGGAAAATCCATATAATCCCTTCTATTGTGGTAGCGTCCTCCGGGAATCACACTATCGGTGGTGTCAATTCCCATTTTATCCATTAAGAACTTTAGTGTTGTGGGTTCAATATTTTTATCGTAAACAAAGCGAACAGGATCCCCGGTACTTCGGTCTTTCACACTTTTGGAGATCTTATCGATAAAGCTCTTACTAAGGTCACTGTCAATATCCAATTCGGCATCGCGGGTAATCTTGATCATGTGTGCCGAAATACTCTCGTACTTGAATATGCTAAAGATGTTGTGCAGACAATGACGAATAAGATCGTCCAGAATAATAATATATTGCCTGTCGCCGTTGGGAGGGAGTACAACAAATCGTTCGATAACCTTTGGGATCTCGATAAGCGCATAATTGTTTTTGGACTCAAAGGTATGGTCGTCCTTAGACATCACCATTTTTACCGCCAGGTAAGCCGCACTATCTTTCAGTGACGGGAACTTTTCCAGTTCTCCAATCATGATCGTTACTAAGGCAGGACTCACCTTCCGAATAAAATAATCGGAAATAAAAGCCCCTTGCTTTGCGGTAACTTCGGTTTCATTGATAATGAAGATATTCTCTTTTTGAAGTTCTCGTCTAATTTTGCTTAAGATACGAAGGCTGGTAGCCTGTTGATCGATTACGGTTTGTGTGATCTCTTCCAGTAATTCTTTAGCTGAAATACCTCCCAACGCACTTCTCCCTCCTTTACCGGCATCCACAATACGTTTTATGGTTGCGTACCTTACCTTGAAGAATTCATCTAAATTGTTTGAAAATATTCCCAAGAACCGAAGCCGCTCTAATAAAGGGACAGTCTTGTCACCCGCTTCTTGAAGCACACGCGCATTAAATTGAAGCCAACTCAATTCTCGATTGAAGTAGGTATTCTCTGTAATGCTATTTTTAATAAGCTCTACCGCCATTATTTAAGGTCTCTAGGGAAAAGTGTCTGTATGGTTTTTCCGGTGGTTATATCGTTCCAAGAGTTTTCCTCAAATTGTATCATGACAAAACCACAGGTAGGAACATTGTCAATATATTTATTTCCAAGCATATTCGCAACCGATGTGAATGCATGATTGTGCCCTACGATCATCACTCGGTCCAGCGAGTTGTCTAAACTTTTAATGATGTTCATTACATTTTGTCCGCTAAAATCGTACAGACTATGATTGGTCACGAATTTAGCATCGGGAATGTTAAACGCCGCTTTAAAGTAATGAGCTGTTGATAAGGCTCTGTTGGCATCACTGGTTATGATCTTTTGTGGAGGATCCACTTGCCCTTTCAAGGTGTTAGATACCAGTTCACCATCACGTTTGCCTCGTCCTTTTAAAGGACGCTGGTGATCTATTACATCGTATTTCCAGGACGACTTTGCGTGCCGGACCATATAAAGTGTTTTCATTTTCGTAAGCTATACTATTTTAAGAATTCTACATTCAATTTTAAAAGACCAATCAAAGTGTTTAGTATCAATTTTTACCCTCACACATTCGCTCTAGGGTTGTAATCGGTCGATTTCCCAATCGTGACCCTGCAAACGATATCGAATGCGGTCGTGCAAGCGATTAGGGCGTCCCTGCCAGAATTCAATTTCTACAGGAGCTACGACAAATCCGCCCCAATCTTTCGGTTTGGGGATCTCTTTGTTTTCATATAATTTTTCCAGTTCCAGCAATCGCGATTCCAATGCTTCTCTGCTATCGATCTCCTTACTTTGATTGGAAACGACGGCACCCAACTGACTCCCTTTAGGTCTGGAATGGAAGTAATTAGTAGCATCGGCTTCAGAAGTTTTAGAGGCTATTCCTTTAATAATTACCTGGCGTTCCATAACCGGCCAAAAAAAAGAGAGACACACATGATTGTTATTTTGAATGGACACTCCCTTTTCGCTGTTGTAATTGGTGTAAAAATAAAACCCATTCTCATCATACTTTTTCAGCAATACCACACGACCTCTGGGATACCCGTCAGTTCCAATGGTCGAGAGTGTCATGGCATTCACTTCGTCAACACCGCCGGTATGTTCGGTTTCGTAATACCATTTGCGAAATTGTTGCAGCGGATTGGCGTCAACCGATCTTTCGGATAATTCTCCCTTTTCATACGATTTCCGTTCTTTGTGCAAGTTATCTCTCATACACCAACTTTATTGCAAGTTACAAGTTTTACCAAAGGTAAGAAAAGGGTGTTTATTAAATAGCTGTTAATTTTCCTAGAGCTTAAATATCTTACCATCCTCGGCCAGTTCTACATTCTCAAAGACCTCTTGTGCCTCTTTCCGAAATAATTCCAGATCGCCATACCTGCCTGAATAATGACCTAAGATCAATGTGCCAACTTGTGCTTTTTTGGCAATTACACCGGCTTCTTTGGCAGTGCTGTGTTTGGTAGGCTCACAAAGATGGTAATGTGTCTCCAAAAAAGTGGCTTCATGGTACAAAGCGGTCACGTTTTCAATTTGCGGGACGATCTCGGGATAATAGGCCGTGTCGCTACAAAAGGCGTAGGATTTTGGAGGATCGGGATCGAAGGTGATTGCCGTATTGGGGACCATCCTACCTTCTTTATTAACGACATCATACCCTTGTTTTATTTTATTGTAGTAACTAAGGTCTATGTTCGCTTTTCGGGCAGCGTTTATGTCGAGCTTTCTGTCTCCCGGTTTTTCCTGAAAAAGGAAGCCGTTGGTATAGACACGGTGATCTAAAGGGATGGTTGTTACTGAAAGGGAATCGTCCTCAAATAATAATTGGGGGGTAACCGCATCCAATTCATGAAAATATAATGGGTAATTGGTCCATGACTTGCCTAACTTCAACTGAAGCGTGATCGCCTCCTTGATCCCTTTAGGCCCATAGATATTGAGCTCTGCTTCGCGGCCTAAAAGACGAAAGGTAGAGATAAGACCTACCAAGCCGAAGAAATGATCCCCGTGCAGATGCGAGATAAACACATGACGGATCCTTGAGAATTTTACTTTGTACCGTCGTAATTGCACTTGGGTACCTTCACCACAATCAATAAGAAACAAATGTCCTTTGACTTCCAACACCTGTGATGTAGGATGTGCAGAAGCTCTGGGTGTAGCCGAGTGACAACCAAGAATGGTAAGTTTCATGTAGTAATTGATTATAAGATCCCGATTCTTCTAAAAACCCAGATCACGCTCTATTTCTTCCATCTCAATGATATCCTCTGCTTCTTGCAGTGTAGGAACCACGATCATTTCAAAGGGAATATCATCCGGATTGATCGCGTCATTAACAATCACAAATGAGAATTTGGTCTTTCGATGTAGGTTGGAAACCTTGAGGAACGATAGTAATTGCGGAAGTTCTAGGTCTTTATAATCCAAAAGATTCAACACCACATTTTGACCCTTGAACTTATTGGGGATTTGGTATTCTAAGAAATTTGCAAAGTCAAGGATGTCGTCTTTTTCGTCTGCCAGTTCCACGAAAGTACTGTGATTTTTAATCTTCATGATGCTGAATTTTTGAAGCTAATAAATATAGTACGGCCATACGCACGGCAACCCCGTTCTGCACTTGTTCCAAAATGATCGCCTGCTTGCTGTCCGCTACATCACTGGTAATCTCAACTCCTCTATTTATAGGACCCGGGTGCATTAATACGATCTTTTTATCAAGGCTATCCAACAGCGCTTTATTGACACCAAATTGTTGGGTGTATTCACGTGTAGTAGGGAAATAACTTATCTCCATTCGTTCGTTCTGTACACGAAGCATGTTGGCCACATCACACCAGTTCAGGGCTTTACGAAGATCGCCTTCTACTTCTACACCTAATTTATCTATATGCTTAGGTATAAGTGTTTTAGGTCCGCACACTTTAACTTGTGCTCCAAGCTTTTGAAGTGCAAAAATGTTTGATAATGCTACTCTGGAGTGAAGAATATCTCCAACGATCACAACTTTCTTTCCAGCTACATCTCCCAGCCGCTCCCGTATGGAATAACAATCCAGCAGGGCTTGGGTAGGATGTTCATGTGCTCCATCGCCGGCGTTGACAATACTAGCTTTTACATGCTTCGATAAAAAAACGCCCGCCCCCGGATTGGGATGGCGCATCACGACCATATCCACTTTCATGGAAAGGATATTGTTTACCGTATCGATAAGCGTTTCGCCTTTCTTGACCGATGAAGATGCCGCAGAAAAATTGATGACATCTGCAGATAGCCTTTTTTCAGCTAGTTCGAATGAAAGTCGGGTGCGGGTGCTGTTCTCGAAAAAGAGATTGGCAATAGTAATGTCGCGTAGCGAAGGAACCTTTTTTATGGGTCGGTTGATTACTTCCTTGAAATGATCGGCAGTTTCGAAGATCAACTGTATGTCCTCTTCGGTGATGTATTTTATTCCCAGTAAGTGATTTACACTTAGTTCTTTCATTTGCTATTATTCTAAAAACGCTTGGCGTTTCGCTTTATTCGCTATGTGTCATTCCTTGCGGTACCTAATGACCTATGAGCTACCGTTCTTAATTCTTCACCAAATACACGGCATCTTCCCCCTCGTTTTCCTTCCAGCATACTTTCACTTTCTCGTTGTTGATGGCATCCACTTGTCTTCCTCTGTAATCCGGTTGTATGGGGAGATGTCTGCTGAAACGTCGGTCGATCAATACTAAGAGTTCGATCTCTATGGGGCGTCCAAAGGACTGAACAGCCGTTAAAGCAGATCGGATGCTCCGACCGGTATAAAGTACATCATCTATAAAAACCACTTTTTTGTCTTCTACAATAAAATTGATATTGGTCTTATTCGCCTCCAAAGGTTTATCGCCACGCCTAAAGTCGTCTCGATAGAAAGTTATGTCTAAATATCCCAAAGGAATGTCTTTGATCTTATACTCTGTAGAAAGCAGTGATTTAAGGCGTTCAGCCAAATACACACCTCTTGGCTGTATGCCTATGAGTACTGTATTCGAAAAAGAATCGTGATTTTCAATTAATTGACAAGCCAAGCGATGAAGTGCGATCTCTACTTCTTTTGCGTTCAATAACACTTTTTGGCTCATAGGTAGTTCTGAAATCTATTCAGAATACAAATTTAGGGGTTTTATTTTAAAAAGTATGAATTATTTGAGGTTCGCTCCGGTATAAATGTATAAAAGGCATGCATTAGGGATTGCGGCGAGCTACCACGCCAAAGGCGTGTAGTGCCAAAAGCCCGCCGTAAATGCAGGAGCAGCCGGCGTTTGGGTGCATTTGCGGAATGCCCAAATAAAGAAGCCCCGTCATTGCTGACAGGGCTCATATAGTTAAAATTTACGGGAATTATTTCTTTCCGTCCATTTTGTCTTTCAATTCCTGAAGTTTCGCATTGGCGTCTCCTAAGGTAGGCTTCGCTTCTTCAGCTTGTGCCGCTTGTTTTTTAGCAGCTTGCTTTACGATCTTAGCTTCCTCTTCCTTGTGGATAGACATATGCGACGCAACCACTTTCTTGAATTCTTTGTTGAACTCGATGATTTGGAATTCTGCTTCTTCACCTTTCTTAAGCGTAGAGCCGTCTTCCTTCTCTAGGTGACGTGTTGGAATGAATGCGCTGATATCTTCGTTAAAGTTGATAACTGCACCTTTGTCTACGATCTCATCGATGGCAGCTGTGTGCTTTGTGCCAACAGCGAACTCATCTTCATACTTGTCCCAAGGATTTTCAGTAGTTTGCTTGTGACCTAAACTTAACTTACGTCCTTCCACATCCAACTCCAATACAACTACCTCCAAGGTGTCACCAATATTGGTAAACTCACTTGGGTGCTTGATTTTCTTGGTCCAAGACAGGTCGCTTATATAGATCAATCCGTCGATTCCTTCTTCTAATTCTACGAACACACCGAAATTGGTAAAGTTGCGAACAATTCCTTTATGGGTTGAACCAACAGGGTATTTCTTGGTGATATCTGTCCAAGGATCCTGCGACAATTGCTTGATACCCAGCGACATTTTTCTGTCTTCACGGTCCAAAGTAAGAATTTGAGCTTCTACTTCGTCACCAACGTTTACGAAATCCTGGGCGCTACGCAAATGAGTAGACCACGACATTTCGCTCACGTGGATCAATCCTTCCACACCTTCGGCAACTTCAATAAACGCACCGTAGTCGGCAATTACCACTACTTTACCTTTTACTTTATCTCCTACTTTCAACTCATCACCAAGGGCATCCCATGGGTGAGCGCTCAATTGTTTCAATCCTAGTTGGATACGTGTCTTGTCTTCATCGAAGTCAAGAATTACAACATTTAATTTTTGGTCTAGTTCAACGATCTCATTTGGATGGTTGATACGTGACCAAGAAAGATCGGTAATGTGTACAAGTCCGTCAACACCACCAAGGTCAACAAAGACACCGTATGAAGTGATGTTCTTCACAACACCTTCGAGTACTTGTCCTTTTTCTAACTGACCAATGATCTCCTTTTTCTGCTCTTCGATATCGGCTTCGATAAGCGCTTTATGAGAAACCACAACGTTCTTGAATTCATGGTTGATCTTCACCACTTTAAATTCCATTGTCTTTCCAACATACACATCGTAATCACGGATTGGCTTCACGTCTATTTGTGATCCGGGTAAGAACGCTTCAATACCAAATACATCTACGATCATACCACCTTTAGTACGGCATTTAACATATCCGTTCACGATAGTACCTTCGTCGTGTGCTGCATTTACGCGATCCCACGCTTTAATTGTTCTTGCTTTACGGTGAGAAAGGATCAATTGACCTGTGCTGTCTTCACGCACGTCGATCAATACTTCTACCTTATCCCCTACCTTAAGGTCCGGGTTGTAACGAAACTCGTTTAGAGAAACGACACCTTCAGACTTAGCGTTGATGTCGATAATAGCATCACGGTCTGAGATATACACTACTTCTCCTTCTACTACTTCATCATCTAAAGTATCTACGAAGTTTTCGGCTACTAATTTTTCAAATTCCTCCAGCTTACCATCGTCTATAGGGTCGATACCTTCTTCGTAGTTGTGCCAGTTAAAATCGTTAAGGAATTTTTCAGGGTTGCTCTCCTTTAGAGAAACTTCCTTTTGAGGTTTTGTAGTTTCCTCTTTTTTTGTTTCAGTCGTTGCAGTTGCTGCTTCGTTGTTTGCAGTGGTTTCTTCTACTGCTGTTTCTTTTGCTTTATCAGCCATTCGTTAAAATTTGATCGCTTCGGAAATAATTCCTTGGCACATCAAGGGTTTGTATTCTGCAGGTCTACTGAAAATTACTGCGATACACCCACAGAAGGGTTGTTTTTAAACATTGGTTCATTCCTTTTATTTCAGTATCTCGCTAAAAGGGCTGCAAAAATAGTGTTTTTGTTTTGATTTTCAAAGAGTTTATTGAATGTTGCTTCAAATTTTACCATATCTCACACCTATCTTTAAAGCTGAACAAGGAATATGTATACTTACAAAAAAATTGAAGTAAGTTTGTTTGATTCAAATGTATCTGTTTAGGAATTTATGAAACCCTATATAAAATTACGCTCATTACAATCTAATAAAAAAAGAGCATGTGAGTTGTTGCTCGCCTTAATAAGTATTCTTTACATGTGTACTATGCAGCCTGGTATTTCTCAAACAGGTGTTGATGCGTATGATGACCGTACTTTATGGCAAGATTTTACGTATGACATGGGTGCCGTTTTTCAAGGTATTGGTTTTGCATACAGCAGACCCCTTTACTGGGATGAGAGCAGTCTTTTACCCCTCGCTTCCACTGTAGGAGGCACCGGGTTGCTCTATGTGTTTGATGATGATATCAATGACGGATTCGGGAAACATGAGACGCAGGTTCCTGATATACTATTGGACTATGGGTATTATGCCGGGGCGCCTCAAAACAATTATGGCCTAACGGGCGCGGTATACTTAACGGGGCTTTTTACTCGAAATGAAAAGCTTCGGCGAACGGGTGTTTTGTTAATTTCGTCGGCTACAGCCACAGGATTCTTACAGCAATTATCTAAATCTGTAGTAGGAAGAGCCCGACCCGGGGCAGATTTTGGAAAGAATCACTTTCGCCCCTTTGGAGGAAGTCCGGCATATCGATCCTTTCCATCAGGTCATGCGGTCCTTACCTTTACCAATGCGCATATCATTGCCAAGCAATTTAGCAGTCCTTGGGTGAAGGCGGGGATCTATTCGATAGGGGTCATACCGGGGATTACCAGGATATACGCAAAGGCACATTGGGCAAGTGATGTTTTTTTAAGTTGGGCGATGAGCTATTTTGTGGTAGAAGCGATCGATCTGTATTTAGACAGGAAGTATTCAGAAAAATATAATGCTTCTAACAAAAATGCGAGAACAGGATCTATCGATTTGACCTTTAATGGTCATAGCATAGGCGTGCTGTATACTTTTTGAACCTGCGAACGCTCCTATTGCGTTTATACTTTTCTTTATCATCCACGAAAAAGTGAACTAAGAAAACTACGGCTTCCCAGTTTTGTTCTATTAGACTCTTCCTGCAATTCGATCCTTTGCCAATTGTAAGATCGTATGGAATTGATCGTCGAGATTCATTTCTGAATTGTCGATCTCAATAGCATCCTTAGCCTTCCGAAGCGGTGAATCTTCGCGTGTGGTATCGATACGATCGCGTTCGGTTACATTTTCAAGCACTTCTTCGAAGGTGACCTTGTCTCCACGTTCCTGAAGCTCTTTAAAACGCCTGCCTGCACGTTCTCTTGCCGAAGCATTCATAAATATCTTGAGTTCGGCGTTGGGAAACACCACGGTGCCTATATCGCGTCCGTCCATCACTACGCCTTTGTGTTCACCCATGGCATGCTGTAATTTCACTAATTTTCGTCGTACTTCGGGTATGGTGGCAATAGGACTTACCCATTCTGAAACTTCCATGGTGCGTATCGCCTTCGCTACGTTCACACCATTGAGATACATTTCGGCTTTACCTGTTTCACTCTTCTTAAATTCCAATGAGATCTCCGGCAATGCAGCGACCAGGTTTTCAACATACAACTCATTGTTATAAATGAACTCATTTTGAAGCGCATACAGTGTTACCGCTCTGTACATGGCTCCGCTGTCTACATACACATATCCCAACCAATCGGCCAATTGTTTGGCGACCGTACTTTTTCCTGTAGATGAGTAGCCGTCTATGGCAATCGTAATTTTTCGCATTACTGCAAGTTAATATTTAATCCGAAATTACTCGTAGACGCAGCCGTACTATATTTTACATACGAATAGCTAAAACGCAGTTTGTTCAATCGAAGGGAAAACCCTGCGCTTAAACCTGCAAAAGCTCTTTTTTCCAAAATGCGTAATTCCTCCCCGCGGCGCAAGTTATAACCGAGCCGCACATTAAAACCTCCTTCGGGGAAGATCTCGATACCAACGATAGCATGACGAAAGGCATGATCAATAAAATTGATCCGCTCTTCTTGGGTATTCCCTTCCAAGTCGGTTACCGATTGGTTCGGATTGGGAAAAGCCACCTTCCATTGTTGCATGTTCTCCATGGTGAAATGCCAGCGGATTGGAATGTTTTGAAGGGTTTGTGAGATTCCGAAGATCAATTCAAAGGGTAAAGGTTCATAATCCACACTGTAGGGCGTGAATTGTGTTCCTATATTTCGGGCTACTCCCGTTATATGGAGGTCCCAATCTTCATACACGTACATGACGCCTATGTCTATGGCACCCCCAAAAGAAGAATACTGTTCTAGTGTAGAAGAAATAAATTTTACATTGGCCCCCACATGAAAGTTTGTAAAGGCTATGTTCCGCGCATGTCCAAAAGAAAGTGCCACTTCGCCTCCGCTAAACGAACTGGTTGGATTTCCAAATTCGTCGTACCCGTCAAATTTTCCGTAGTTAATATATGTAACCCCTGTATGAATCACTTGGGTGCGGCGGTCCCACAAATAGGCGTAGGATGCGCTTCCGTAATTTACATCGCCAATATAATTGAAGTAGTTGAGCGACAATTGGTTGTCCATTTCGGGATTGATCGCTGCCGGATTAAAAAGTCCCTGCGTAGGATCATAATCGTAATTGGTCACGGTCTTACCTCCAAGTGCTGCTTGTCTGGGCGAATTTACCAAATTGAGAAATTGATAGGTCGACTGTCCCCCTACTTGTGCGACTGCAGAAGTAGCTAAAAAAAATGACAATACGTAGAATACCTTTTGGATCATGCGCTGTGAGATACCATTACCTGACACTTTAAACGAATGCAAGTATAATTTATTTTCGGGAGGGGGCGAAATGATTCCCTGCTATAATTTCTTTGCGTTCTTGACTTTCTCCTTGGTCAGTGCCAATTCAAGTACATCACTCATATCGGTCACGTAGTGAAATGTAAGTCCCTTTAGATATTCTGGTTTTATCTCTTCAATATCGCGTCGGTTCTCTTCACAGAGCAAGATCTCTTTAATATGAGCCCGTTTGGCGGCTAAGATCTTTTCTTTGATACCCCCTACCGGAAGCACCTTTCCGCGAAGGGTGATCTCTCCTGTCATGGCAATGCTCTTCTTCACTTTTCGCTGTGTAAACAACGAAACTAATGATGTTAGCATGGTAATTCCGGCGCTGGGTCCGTCTTTGGGTGTAGCGCCTTCGGGAACATGGATGTGTACATTGTATTTTTCAAAAACTTCAGGATCGATCCCGAGTTCCTTCGCATTGGATTTAATGAATTCCAAGGCAATGGTCGCCGATTCTTTCATCACCTTTCCAAGATTACCGGTCATGTTCAACTGTCCTTTTCCTTTGGACAAGGCAGATTCTACAAAGAGTATGTCGCCTCCTACGCGTGTCCAAGCCAAACCTGTTACTACGCCCGCAACGTTGTTGTTCTCATACTTATCTCGAAGCATCTTGGGAGCACCTAAGACTTCTACCACCAGTTCTTTGGTCACTTTGGGATCATATGTTTCTTCCATTGCGATCTTCATGGCGGCATGTCGTACCATCTTTGCGATCTGTTTTTCAAGTCCGCGTACACCACTTTCACGTGTATAGCCTTCCACGATCTGTTCTAATTGAGACTTTCCGATACTAAGATCCTTTTTGGTGAGTCCGTGTTCTTTTAATTGCTTCGGAAGGAGGTGTTTCTTGGCAATTTCTACTTTTTCCTCAATGGTATAGCCTGTCACATTAATGATCTCCATACGATCTTTTAAAGCGGGCTGAATCGTACTAAGACTATTCGAGGTCGCAATAAACATCACCTTGGAAAGGTCAAATCCTAATTCCAAAAAGTTGTCGTAAAAGGCATGATTCTGCTCCGGATCCAGTACCTCTAGCATGGCCGAGGAAGGATCGCCTTGACTGCCCACCGACAATTTGTCGATCTCATCCAAAACAAACACCGGATTGCTGGTCCCCGCTTTCTTTAAACTTTGTATGATCCTACCCGGCATTGCGCCGATATAAGTTTTTCGATGGCCTCTAATTTCAGCCTCATCACGAAGTCCTCCTAGTGACATACGCACGTATTCACGACCCAATGCCTCAGCGATCGATTTCCCTAAAGAGGTCTTCCCAACGCCGGGAGGTCCGTAGAGACACAGAATGGGCGACTTCATGTCATTACGTAGTTTTAGAACCGCTAGATATTCTATAATGCGCTGTTTGACATCGTCCAAACCGTGATGGTCTCTATCCAAGATCTTACGGGCACGCTTCAGGTCAAACTTATCTTTACTATACTCATTCCACGGAAGCTCCAGCAACAGATCTAAATAATTACGCTGTATACTAAATTCTGCCACCTGCGGATTCATGCGCTGTAACTTCGCCAATTCTTTATCGAAATGCTTAGCTACTTCTTTGCTCCATTTTTTCTTCTTACTTCGCTCTCGCATCTCTTCGATCTCTGCTTCGGAAGAATTCCCGCCAAGCTCCTCTTGTATGGTCTTCATTTGCTGATGCAGAAAGTACTCGCGTTGTTGCTGGCTGATATCACTTTCTACCTTCGACTGAATGTCTTGACGTAAGGATAGCTTCTGAATTTCGATGTTCATATACCGAAGCGTTTCCAGTGCACGTTCCTTGAGATCATTGATCTCCAGTAGTTTTTGCTTTTCAGCAACAGAAATATTAAGATTGGAAGAAACAAAATTGATAAGGAATGAGTTGCTTTCAATATTCTTTATCGCAAATGCAGCTTCCGAAGGAATGGTGGGACTTTCTTTGATGATCTCCAAGGCCATTTCTTTAATGGAATCGATAATGGCAATGAACTCTTCATTCTCCTTGGCAGGCCTAGCTTCGGCCACTTCACGAATGGTGGCGGTCATGTAAGGATCTGTGGTGAGCACTTCGGCCACTTCAAACCGCTTCTTTCCTTGAATGATGACAGTGGTATTCCCATCGGGCATTTTAAGAACCCGCAGGATTTGCGCGACAGTTCCAATCGTATTGATATCCGACAAATGCGGCTCCTCTTTCCCTTCGTCCTTCTGAGAAACCACGCCTATTACCTTCGTACCGTTATTCGTCTCATTAATAAGTTTGATCGATTTATCACGTCCGGCTGTGATAGGGATTACCACGCCCGGAAAAAGCACTGTATTTCGAAGCGGAAGAATGGGTAATATTTCCGGAAGGTCTTCCTTATTCATGGCATCTTCATCTTCGGGCGTCATTAAGGGGATCAATTCGGCATCTTCATTAAGATCTTGAAATGACAGACTGTCTATGGATGTAAGTTTTGTTTTGGACATACTATATTTTCCGACATTGTGTCACTAAAAGTAGTGGTTACAATGAGTTATGTATATTAATATTTCTATAAAATTTCTGAAAAACTCCTGATAAACAGGTGTTTCATATATCGGTTCAGCACTATAATTCAAGAGTTATGCCATCTTTCATTAAACCAATGCGGAGCGATTTCAGAAAATATTTTAACTACAAGTGTAACAAATGCTATCTTGGTTCATCTTTAGACTAAACACTTGTTTTTTTGACACTAACCAAACAAAATATTGAATCGTTACTCGCTCTTTGTCAAGAAGGAAATAGATTGGCACAGCTGGAGGTATACAACAGGTATCAACATGCCATGTTCAACACGTCCTTGCGCATTGTAAAAGATGCTGCAACTGCCGAAGATGTAATGCAAGAGTCGTTTATAACGGCTTTCGAGAAGCTTTCCTCCTTTAAAGGAGAGGCATCCTTTGGTTCATGGTTAAAGCGTATTGTGGTTAATAACAGTATCTCTCAGTATCGCAAATCGCAACGTTTTACGTCCATACCGGATCATACGTATATTGAGACAGAGGTTGACATTACCATGGAAGGCTTGTCGGAGGAAGAGTACGCTAATTTAAAGGTAAAACAGTTGCTCTCTTGTATGGATCAACTTCACGACAGCTATCGCGAGATCCTTACACTTCATTTTATTGAAGGGTATGATTATGAAGAGGTCTGTGAGATATTAAAAATAAGCTACGCTAATTGTAGAACCCTTATTTCAAGGGCTAAAGACAGTTTGCGAAAAAAAATACTAATTAATTATGAATACTAATTACACACCCAACGCATTTGACAATACCAACGGACGTTTCGATGTACACGAAACCCCTTTGGGACACGAAAAACGATTTTTACAGCGCCTTGAAGCTTCTAAGCCTATGGTTAAGAAGGAGAACAGGTGGTGGAAACCGTTGTCAATTGCCGCTTCAATCGTTGTACTCCTGGGATTTGGGTTTACTTTTATGCCAAGTACCGCACAAGAAGCAGATCTGGCGAGTGTTTCTTCAGAAATGAAACAAACACAGACCTTTTTTACCACAACCATCAATAAGGAACTGGATAAGTTGAAAAGCTATTCCACGCCCGCAACCAAAGCATTGGTCGATGATGCTTTGGTACAAATGGAAATCCTTGAAACCCAATACGAAAAACTGAAAGAGGATCTTGTTGCCAGTGGCAATGACAAGCGTGTGATCTACGCTATGATCTCAAACTTTCAAAATCGCATCGATCTGTTGGAACAAGTGATCTCTACCATAGAAGAAGTTGAAAATCTAAATAACACACAAAATGAAAGCACCATTTAAAACACTTATCTTCCTTTTGCTCGTTCCGGCGGTATTATGTGCCTATCCGGACAAATTCAAAGGGAAATACACCAAAGAAAAGACCTTGAAGAAAGAATTTACGGTCAATGCCAATGCAGGATTACGTATTAACAATTCTTACGGCAACTTAGATATCGTTACATGGAACGAAAACAGAACCGTGATCGAAGTACACATTATCACCAACAGCGATAATGAAGATCAAGCACAGAAAAAACTTGACGAAATTACGGTTGAATTTTCCGGGAACGGTTCACTAGTTTCAGCCAAAACAATTTTTGGGGAAAAGAAAGGAAATTCCTGGAGCTGGTGGGGAAATAAGAGTAACAATGTTTTCATGGAGGTCAATTATACCGTGAAAGTTCCTGTGACGAATAGTGTGGATCTTACCAACGATTATGGAACAATTAACCTAAACAGGTTGGAAGGGAATGCAAAGATACACTGTGATTACGGACAATTAATTATTGGTGAGCTCTTAGCTGAGAACAACTATCTAAGCTTCGACTATACCGATAAGTCGACCATAGGATATATGAAAAGCGGAAAGATCAACGCAGACTACTCCGGTTTTACCTTGGACAAGGCCGGTGATATAGAACTTACTGCCGACTATACCAACTCTGAGATCCATGAAGCCAGAGATATTAATTATAATTGTGATTACGGTAAAGTGGTCATCGACAAAGCGCGCAATATTATTGGCCGAGGCGATTACGTGAGCAATAAAATAGGCACTGTAAACGGTTCACTCAACCTGAACACAGATTATGGAAGCATCACCATTGAAAGATTGACTGCTTCGGCAGGCGATGTGACCATTAAAGCCGATTACACCGGAATAAAATTAGGATTTGATAGCGGTTACAGTTTTGATTTCGTGGTACGGACCTCCTACGCCAGCGTTAAGGGAGAAGAGTTTGTCACGGTTACGCGCAGTGATAAGGACTATACCAGCAAGTCTTTGGAAGGCTATCACAAGACGCAAGGCTCCGGTAAGACAATGAACATCAATTCAAGTTATGGTGGGGTTACCTTCCGAAAATTATAAATCGTTAAAAAATATACAACCATGAAAACACAAATACATGCATTAATCGTTTGTCTGCTTTTAGTTTTAAATGCTTCTGAAGCTGCTGCGCAGTGGGGAAATAAGAAAGTAGAGGGCAATGGTAATGTCACGACCAAAACACGAAACACACAGGAATATGATGCTATAAAGGTGGTAGGTTCTATGGCTGTTCATCTGGAAAGTGGTTCTGAAGGAACTATTTCGGTGACCACAGACGATAACCTGCATGAGTTCATTATTGTGGAAATTACAGAGGAAAATACCTTGGTGATCCGCACAGAGAAAAGTGTGTCACTTCGCACCAAAAAAGGAATACGTGTAACAGTCCCGTTTCAAGACATTTCTCTAATCGAATTAGTGGGCTCGGGAGATATCAAGACCAAGGATCCAATACGAAGCACTGCGTTAGAGTTGGCGGTGATCGGTTCGGGAGATGTAATTCTGGACGTGGATACCGAGAATCTTGATGCGAAGGTAACCGGATCAGGCGATATGGTCTTGGCTGGTCGCACCACCAATTTGGAATTAAAATTAAGC
Source organism: uncultured Altibacter sp. (assembly GCF_963972995.1). Classification (NCBI taxonomy): domain Bacteria; kingdom Pseudomonadati; phylum Bacteroidota; class Flavobacteriia; order Flavobacteriales; family Flavobacteriaceae; genus Altibacter; species uncultured Altibacter sp. Next base: position 32,044 of record NZ_CAXAXI010000004.1, on the reverse strand, counting down.
GGAAGCGGCGATTTTAAAGGAATGGATTTGGAAGCATTGAATACAGAAGCCTTTGTATCCGGTTCGGGTGATGCCAAAGTAACTGCCAACAATAGTTTAAAGGCAAGAGTAAACGGTTCGGGAGATATTCGGTATTCGGGTAATCCTTCCAAGAGTGACACCAAGGTGTCCGGCTCCGGTTCCATAAAATCTATGTAGGACATGTGATAAAAAAAAGCCTCCGTTTGGAGGCTTTTTTTTATTCAATATTTTTTCAGTTTTAAGGATTCAACTGTACTGTAAAGATCCCAGTCGTGATCTCATAAATTGCAGGATCTTGCCCTGTCAAGTCTTCCGCAGTAAATTGGAAACGTCCTTCAATAATTCCTGAAACAGTATCGTAACTAATAATCTCTAGTGTTCCACTGCTGGAATTGAAATTACGCGGCGTATCGGTATCCGGAATGAACAACCCAACATTTTCAGTCCCATCAACGATCGCAGGCATTAGCGGATACATACCGACTTCTATCGAAGAAGGAAAATTAAGGCGTATAAATTGTGTGTTCGTTTCATCTTCGGCAGAAATAAAGATAACCGGCACATCATTTACGGTGGTTTCTACAATATCGATAAGACTTGCCGCAAACGCAACACCATCAACTTCCGCAGTCAGTTCATTTGTTATAGGACTACTATTATCAACATAATCCACCGAGAAACTACCTTCAGTAATATTCACCACGGTTGGGTCTGTACCTAACGGATCGGTTGCCGTAAAAGAGAAGGTTGCTTTAAGTTTTCCGGTAATGTTTCCAAATTCGGTAAAAGTGATACTTCCATTGGAAGAAGTAAGGTTCTCTCCTCCTGTGCCAGCATTGTACACCGCTATCAATTTCGTTCCGTCTGAAATACCCGTGAAGAAATCAAACGTTCCTACACCAAGATCCTTTGGTATATCAATACGAATCATTGCCCCGGTAGTATCTATCGCCACAAGGTTTAACATGTCGAAACCGCCCACCGTAGTTTCTGAAACGGTCAAAGAGATATCCTCAAAGACCGACCCTTCGACTTCGGCATAGAATTCGTCCTCGGCGTTACCGTTCCCATCATCTTCAATAGTGAAAACAACCGTATTGAATGCTCCGTCTGAAAGGGTTACATTTTCTATCACAGGATTGCCGCTACCATCCAAAATAGGATTTCCATCGGCGTCCAATGCGAATCGGCCTCCGATAAAATTAAATGTTCCTGAAACGGTCAATGCGTCCATATCCAGATTGGTAATAGTTAATTCTCCGGTTCCTCCGAGGGCTGCAAATGAAACATACGGATTGGTTTCGGTAGACGATTGCGCATACATCCCGAAGGTTGGGGTACCCTGTCCTGCGGTAAGGCTAAAAGTTCCTTCAGCCGGATCAGCAACCGAGAGCGTTATGAATTATCCAGAAGTGGCATTCGTTGAAGTAATTACTAAGATATTTCCGGAGAGGATACCGGACGACGTTTCGGATGCAAAATCTTGATTGTTGACCGAACAGATAAGTTGTCCTTCTTCTGCCTCAGCCACGGTGTCATCTACAAAGTCACCCTCCAAAGGTTCGTTATCACAAGCAGTAAATTGGAAAGCAAGAAAGGCGACAAGCAACCAATTTAAGAGTTGAAATTTTTTCATAAGTAAGTAAGTTTTCTCAGGTAATAACCGCAAACATAAGTAAAAATTGTTTATTTCATCGATTTTCTTGGTACACGAAGAAGTAAAATAACACCAATTATAAAGAAGACCACTAAAAACAATACCGAATTGCGCATGCTTCCTGTTATGTGGTCTATAAAGCCGTAGATCACCATCCCAATAACAATTCCGATCTTTTCGGCGACATCATAAAAACTGAAATAGGAGGTGGTATCCTTGGTCTCCGGAAGGAATTTTGAGTAGGTAGAACGAGACAGTGCCTGTATCCCACCCATCACCAATCCAACCACCCCGGCGGTTGCATAGAATTGTATGGGAGTTTCAACAAAATAGGCGACGATACAAATTCCCACCCACACCATGTTGATCACTACTAAAGTTGCAATATTTCCAAATCGTTCGGAAGCCCGGGATGTGAGTGTCGCTCCTATTACGGCTACTAATTGTATGATCAATATACTGCTGATCAAACCAATGGTCTTTTCCTCATTTCCGCCCCATGCGATCTCCTGCTCGCCAAAATAGGTTGCTACTAACATGACAGTCTGCACGGCCATGCTATACACGAAAAATGCAGCTAGAAACCGTTTTAACGTACTGTTTTCCGACAGCGAATGATACACATTCTTCAACTCTTTAAAGCCATTAAAAAGAACACTGCGAGTCACCTTGTGCCCCGTAGATACTCCTTTAGGTAAATGGTAAAAAGAATACTGACTAAAGGCGATCCACCAAACACCTACGGTAATAAAGGATATACGCATGGCGGTCATGCTGGCCGGATCTCCCTCGCCTAACCCGAAGTATTGAGGCATCATGACCATGATCAAATTAAAGATGAGCAATACCACACTTCCAATGTACCCCATGGAGTAACCTTTGGCACTTATTCGATCCTGTTGCTCATTATAGGCTACGTCGGGAAGGTATGAATTATAGAAAACCAGACTTCCCCAAAACCCGACCAAGCCCAGAAAATAGCACAATAAGCTTATATAGATACGGTCTAAGTCAAAGAAATAAAGACCCACACAGGATAAGGCCCCCAAATAGCAGAAGAATTTCATGAAGACCTTTTTATTCCCAACATAATCGGCAATACCTGAAAGTAATGGGGACATAATCGAAACCATTAAAAATGCGGCTGCAGTTGTATAGCTTATTAAAGGCGTGCTTCTAATGGCTCCGCCAAATACCGTTACTGTCTCAACATTCGCAATATTGAATAAAGCTTGATAATAGATAGGAAACACTGCCGAGGCGATCACCAAACTGTACACAGAATTCGCCCAATCATAGAACGCCCAAGCGTTTAGTAACTTTTTACTTCCCTTTGCCAGTTGTGCCATATTTCATGATTTGTAAAGAAAAAATCCCGCTTTAAAGCGGGATTCTAAAGTAATCATTTCAGTGGTAGTAGCACAAATTATTTTTTAAAGGAGGTAACGCCGAACTTTCGCGCTTCTGCTTTCGCTTCGGGAGCCCAAGCGGTAATATTATTGATTCGGGTGGTACTTGACGGGTGTGTGCTTAGGAATTCAGGAGGTGCGCCTCCGCCCTGTTGTTGCATGCGTTGCCAAAGTTGCGCTGCAACAATGGGATCGTACCCGGCGATCGCCATTAATGTAAGTCCGATACGATCGGCCTCTGTTTCATGACTTCGGCTAAAGGGCAACATGACGCCCAATGTCGATCCAATTCCATACGCCTGATTGAAAATCTGTTGGTTCTTAGGGTCTTTACTAAGTGCCAGATTTCCTGCCACTGCGCCCAATCCTTGTAATTGCGACGCACTCATACGCTGTTGTCCGTGATTTGCCAGTGCATGTGCCACCTCATGTCCCATAATTGCTGCAATCCCGGCTTCGCCCTGTGCGACAGGTAAGATTCCAGTGTAGAAGGCGATCTTACCGCCGGGCATGGCCCATGCATTTACGTCCGGGCTTTCAATAAGGTTGTATTCCCACTCGTAATCGTTTAAGTATCCGGCATATCCATTGGCTGTTAAATAACGTTCGGCAGCCACGGCAATCTTCTGTCCCACATTCTTGATCATTTGGGAATCGGAAGTTCCGGTGATTACTTTGTTTTCAGACAATATTTGATTGTATTGCTGAAATGCCATTGGGTAGATTTGTGAGTTAGGCACCAATGCCAATGTTTGTTTTCCGGTAAACGGATTTGTGGTACATGCGAAGACCAGTAAAGTCACTGCGAGGAGGGAAAGTGTTTTTTTCAGTTTCATAATTATTTTCTTTGTTGAACTTCCTAAAATTAAGGATATAAAATTTCAATTATTATAAAAAAAATATAAAACCGAAGCGAATCGTATTGATTTTGGGTAAATATTAAAAATTACCAATTAATTTTTATATCAATTTTAAGAAAGATCGCACGCTAAGCACGTACTTTTATAAAGTGGAACAACTTTTGTAATACAATATCAAAACAACTACTATGAAACATATCATTTTACTTTTAGCAGTAAGCGTTGGAATTATCTTCAGTTCTTGTGAAGGCGATCCCGGACCTCCCGGTGAACCCGGTATTAATATTTTAGGACAAGTATTTGAAGTAAACGCAACTTTTTCCGAAGCAAATAATTACGAACAACTTTTTACAATTCCTTCGAACGTAGAGGTCTTTGAAAGTGATGTGATTTTAGTGTATTGGTTGGAAGATGTCGTTCCCGATGGAAATGGCGGGTCTTTGGATGTATGGAGTCAACTCCCTCAAACCATTTATACTGCCGACGGATCCTTTCAGTATACCTTCAACCATACCTTTGTGGATGTGCTTCTCTTCCTTCAGGGAGATTTTGATCTTTCCCTGTTAAGTAACGGTTTTACGAACGACCAAATCTTTAGGATTGCCGTGGTCCCTTCTGAATTTGGATCGGCTGACCTTACGATGGAAGAATTGATGCGACAGCTCGAAATTTCCACAAACGACATTGAAACAATACCCTAAATAAATTATGAAACAATTACCTATTATAGCCATAGCGCTTATGTTCATCAGCTGTAATTCTTCGGCGCAGGATAAGAAAGAATCTAAAGAATTTCCCATTACTAAAACAGAAGCAGAATGGAAAGCAGAACTTTCAGAAATGGAGTATTACGTACTGCGGGAAGAAGGTACAGAGCGTCCCTTTTCAAGTGAACTGAACAAGATCTATGAGCCGGGCACCTATGTGTGTGCAGCTTGTGAAACACCTTTATTTGAAGGAAAATATAAGTTTGACAGTGGGACGGGTTGGCCCAGTTTCGATCGCGCGATCGAAGGGAATGTAGCGTATTCTACCGATACCAATTTAGGGTACACACGCGTAGAAGAGCATTGTGCCACTTGTGGTGGCCATCTGGGTCATGTATTCGAGGACGGCCCCAAGGAGACAACAGGTAAACGGCATTGCATCAATGGTGCTGCCTTAGATTTCATTCCTATGAAACAATAATGAAAAAAGCGAAAACATATCCCGTAGAAAAGACGGAAGCCGAGTGGCTTCAAGAACTTGGTCCCGAACGATATCGAATCTTACGCGAAAAGGGAACCGAACGCCCCTTTACAGGAACGTATAATCTTACGGTCGATAAAGGGACCTATCTTTGCGGCGCCTGTCATATCCCGTTGTTTGTAAGCAGTAGTAAGTTCGACAGTGGTTGCGGATGGCCTTCATTTGACGAGGCCATTGAAGGTGCGGTTGAATATATTCGGGATACCTCCCATGGAATGATACGTACCGAGATCCTTTGTGCTAACTGCGGAAGTCATTTGGGTCATGTATTCAATGACGGACCTACAGAAACCGGACAGCGGTATTGTGTAAATTCACTTTCGGTAGACCTTCAGAAAGAATAGAAGTTTGAAAAAGAAAACTGAAACAAGCGGAACGTACAAGCGTTCCGCTTTTTTTGTATAAATAACCGGTGGGCCTTCCCTGTTCCACTTTCATTTTGTAATTTCGTGACATTAAATCACAGACATATATTCAGAAGATGAGTAAATACGATATTATAGTATTGGGAAGTGGACCGGGCGGCTATGTAACTGCCATAAGAGCTTCTCAATTAGGTTTTAAAACAGCGGTCATTGAAAAGGAAAGTTTAGGGGGTGTATGCCTTAATTGGGGTTGTATCCCTACCAAAGCCTTATTAAAAAGTGCGCAAGTGTTCGATTATTTAAAACATGCCGAAGACTACGGATTGACCGTTAAGGGAGCCGATAAAGACTTTACAAAGGTTGTTGAGCGAAGCAGAGGCGTTGCCGACGGCATGAGTAAAGGTGTTCAATTTTTAATGAAGAAGAACAAGATCGATGTTATCAATGGCTTCGGAAAGTTAAAACCCGGTAAGAAAGTGGATGTCGATGGCACAGAATATTCCGCAGATCACATTATTATTGCTACGGGAGCACGTTCACGAGAATTGCCAAATTTGAAGCAGGACGGAAAAAAAGTAATTGGGTACCGCGAAGCTATGAGCCTTAAAACGCAACCAAAAAGTATGATCGTTGTGGGAAGTGGTGCCATAGGTGTTGAGTTTGCCCATTTCTATAATGCTATGGGAACCGACGTTACGATTGTAGAATTTTTGCCCCATTTGGTTCCGTTGGAAGATGAAGACGTTTCTAAACAATTCGAGAAATCCTTCAAAAAAGCAGGAATTAAAGTTATGACCTCTTCTTCCGTAGAAAAGCTGGATACTTCCGGGAAAATTGTAAAGGCTACCGTGAAGACACAGAAAGGAGAAGAAACCCTGGAAGCTGAGATCGTACTTTCAGCTGTAGGAATCGCTTCCAATATTCAGAATATAGGACTTGAAGACGTAGGAATCGTTGTTGATCGTGATAAGATCATGGTGAACGATTGGTATCAGACCAACATACCCGGATATTATGCTATTGGTGATGTGGTTCCGGGACCTGCTTTGGCGCACGTAGCTTCTGCGGAAGGGATCACTTGTGTGGAAAAAATTGCAGGTTTGCACGTAGAACCTATTGACTACGGAAATATTCCGGGTTGTACATATGCAACACCTGAGATCGCCAGTGTAGGTATGACCGAAAAACAAGCCAAGGAAGCCGGATATGAACTGAAGGTTGGGAAGTTTCCTTTTTCCGCAAGCGGAAAAGCGAGTGCTGCCGGCACCAAGGACGGTTTTGTCAAGGTAATCTTTGATGCCAAATACGGCGAATGGTTGGGTTGTCACATGATTGGAGCCGGAGTGACCGATATGATCGCTGAGGCCGTTCTAGGACGAAAACTGGAAACCACAGGACATGAAGTTTTGAAAGCCATTCATCCGCACCCTACTATGAGTGAGGCTGTAATGGAAGCTGTAGCCGATGCCTACGACGAAGTGATACATTTGTAACACTATTTTAAACAAAGTATGAAAGCGTTTCGATCTCAATGGAAATTGAGGGACAGACGCTTTTTTTAGTTCTTAGCTAAAAAGCTTTGTACCGCCAGTTCATAGCTCTGAAGGCCAAATCCGAGGATGATCCCCTTTGTATTGGGAGCTATAAAAGAAGTATGCCGATATTCCTCTCTGGCAAATGTATTAGAGATGTGTACCTCGACAACGGGCGTGGTAATGGCCTTTACCGCATCCCCTATGCCTACGGAAGTGTGTGTGTACGCTGCAGCATTCAATATAATACCATCATACGAAAATCCTACTTCTTGAAGAGCGTTAATGAGTTCTCCCTCTACGTTGGACTGGAAATGGCTTAAAGCGACTTGTGGAAACTTTTCTTGCAACCGTTCAAAGAAATCATGAAAGGTTTCATCCCCATAGATATCGTTCTCCCGCTTACCCAACAGGTTTAAGTTCGGGCCATTGATTATGATAATTTTCATAACTCAAAGATATAGAAACTGGATCAAGTTAGGATTACCGAGAAAAATTATTTAACTGCTTGAAGTAATTTCTTTTTTGACATTAGAAAAAAAGCGGAAGATCGAATCTTCCGCTCAAAAGAATCTTTTCGGACAATTTTAGTTAAAAAACCATCCTACTGATAAACTTACTACAGAATTCTTCGCGTCGACGTCTTCTTCAGTAGAAATATTGGTAAATCCTATCGCATATCTCGCTTGGAAAAATACTCCCATTGGCAAGCGGTATTGAGCACCAATCGCTGCGCTAAGATCTAAGGATTCAGTTCCATCTTTTAAATCAATCTCCTCATCCAAGAATTTCAGTTTACTTCCCACGTTAATTCCAACTTGAGGTCCACCTTGCAAACTAAATCCCTCAGCAAGTGTAACGTCAACTAAAATTGGAATATTGATGTAATCTAAAACCACATCATTATCCCCGTCCTCATCATTGAAGGAATATCCTTGAGAAGAGAATAGTACTTCCGGCTGAATAGCAATTAATTCACTAAGTCCGATATTCACAACAGCTCCTCCATGTAAACTGGTTCTTCCGTCAAGATTATCGGCATCATCACCGTTCACTGACGCAAAGTTAGCACCTGCTTTAAGTCCGAAACTGATTTCTTGAGCTTCCATGGTTGCCAATGAAAATATTGCAAAAGCAGCCAATACAATTAGTTTTTTCATAATTAAGTAAATTATTTGGTTAATAGCATAAAGCTAATGAATAAATTAAAAATCTGTGGCTAATAACAATTTTAAAATTACTAACGCATATACGAATAAGGGGTTCTCTAATTCAGAAAATAAAAGATAGATTTTCTGCCTTAAACGATTTGCTGTATATTGTTTTAATTAAAAAACCACCCAACAGACACGCTTACCACCGAATTCTTAGCATTGGCATCCGGGAACACATCGCTCAGTCCAATGACATAGCGAGCCTGGAAAAAGAGTCCCATGGGTAGTTTGTACTGCCCTCCGATACCTACGCCCAAATCCAGTGTTTCTACATCGTCAATATCGGTCTCATTATCCGTATTATTGTCCTTACTAATACTATTAATGTTAATTCCCACTTGAGGTCCGCCTTGCAGACTTAGACCTTCTGCCACTGTAAAATCTGCCATGATAGGAATATTTAAATAATCTAAGTATACCGTAACATCAAAAAGTTCCGGCTCACTGTTCTCAAAACCTTGTCTGGAATAGATCACTTCAGGTTGTACTGCAAATAATTCTGAAATAGGGATGTTCACTACACCACCCAAGTGAATACTGGTCTTACCGTCTAGGTCATCAGCATCGTCTCCATTTAATGATGCAAAATTGACCCCTCCTTTAATACCAAAGCGTACTTCCTGCGCATGGACGGAAGTAAAACTTACAGCTGCGATAGCAGCCAATACAATTAGTTTTTTCATAATTAAGTGTTTTACAGTTAGTAGTATAAAGCTACTGAATAAATCAAAGTGTAAGCCCCCCTACCCCTTAGATAGTTACTAACCTACTTATTAACAGTTTCTTAGTCGCTATAAATGAAAAAAGAGCGGTTTAACCGCTCTTTTTAAACTTATTTATATTGTGCTCTAATACTTAGAATTTGATCCCTGCAGAAATGGAAAGATTGGAATTGGTAAGATTGTCTCCAATAAATCCTTCATCATTATCTTCATCTACGTTCGAGATCCCAAACATATAACGTGCCTGAAAGAACACACCGTTATTTAATTGATATGCTAATCCGCCGCCAAGGCCAAGATCAAATCCGGATACCGAATCACTTACATCGGATGTGCCTTCAATCTCATCGCCGTCGCTATCACCTTCCACAGATACCTCGGTTTCTGCTTTTACATTGAATCCGAATTGCGGACCTAGCTCAACACTGAGTCCGTCGGTAACATAATATTTGGCCATCACAGGAACATTAATATAATCCAGCTTCAGCTTTGTTTCAAGTGTGCTGCCAAAGAAGTCGGTTTCCTGCTGCAGACCTTGTTGCGAATATAAGATCTCCGGTTGTACGGCAAATTTTTCAGAAACAGGGATTTCAACCACCCCTCCTAAATGAAAGCCTGTACGGCCGTCGGCATCTTCAACCGCATCACCTGTTAGCTTTGCAAAATTAACTCCGGCTTTAACACCTAATTTTACTTCCTGTGCGTTTGCTGTGGCTAGGGCCAATGGCAAACAAATTAGCATTAAAATTACTTTCTTCATAATTTGATTTTTTAAGTTTCATCAAACCTAATCAAATCAATTCCTAAATAATCATAATCAAATCCTAAGTCTTTCTTAATAGATTACAGAAAGGAATAACCAATCGATAGCGTTACCACACTGTTTTTGCCCTCTCCACTCTCCGGTACGTCGGAAAGCCCAAATTGATAGCGACCATCCACTCGAAGGCCCAATGGTAAATCATAGCCCAGTCCAACCACAGCGGATACATCAAAATCCTTTGTTGCAATATCATTTATCACCTCACCTATTACAGTTTGTGTATCATCGTTTACGATCACCCCAAATTGAGGACCCAACTGAATGTTCAAGCCTTGAGAAACGAAATATTTTAAAATGATAGGAACATTTACGTAATCCAAATTAAATTCTCCCAATTCAAACTCTGCTCCTTGTTGTGAATAAAGTAACTCTCCTTGAATACCTATATTATCATTGAACTTTCCGCCGAGAAATACACCGGCAACAAAACCCGTTCTTCCGGAAAATTCACTCGCATCGGTAATATTGGCAAAGTTAACCCCTGCCTTTATACCAAGATCAAGTCCTTGTGCCTGCACGGAAGTTCCAAATAGCGCGATAACAGCTAAAACAATCAATTTTTTCATATTCATAATTTTTAAATTAGTTTATCAAATTTACTGTAAAACGTTTAATTGGTTTCAATTATTTTAAAAAGTACTTTTACACAAATAGTAAGAAAAGAGAATTGCCTCATGAAATGGAAACAAGCGCGTAGCGATTACGGTCATTATTTAAAGATTGAACGTGGTCTTTCCTCAAACTCTATTGAGAATTATTCGCTGGACATTCTTAAATTAGAAAAATGGCTCGATGTGAATAATATCTTGGTTTCGCCTACCGCAATTTCTGAAGAGACCGTACAGGAGTTTATTTACCACATAGCGAAAGAAGTAAATCCCAGAACGCAAAGCAGGATTATTTCAGGGTTACGGGGATTCTTTAATTACTTGATCTTTGAAGAATACCGCTCCACGAATCCGTTGGAACTTATCGAAAGTCCGAAGCTGGGTCGTAAACTCCCCGATACCTTATCTGAAAAAGAGGTTGACATGCTTATAGATGCTATCGATCTTAGCAGTCCGCAAGGAGAACGAAATCGCGCTATCTTGGAGACATTGTACGGCTGCGGGCTTCGTGTATCGGAACTCGTAGGTCTAAAGCTTTCCGACCTGTTCTATGATGAAGGTTTTATAAAAGTGACCGGTAAAGGCGACAAGCAACGTTTTGTTCCAATTGCAGATGCAACCATAAAATATATTGAGATCTACCGTAAGGAAATACGCAGGCATCAATCCGTGGATGTATTAGCGCAGGATACATTATTCTTGAACCGACGCGGCAAACCCCTTACCCGAGCCATGATCTTTACTATCGTAAGGCAACTAGCCGAAATTGCGGGGATCCGTAAAACGGTGAGTCCGCATACGTTTCGCCATTCCTTTGCCACCCATTTGCTGGAAAACGGTGCCGATCTAAGGGCTATACAACAAATGTTGGGACATGAAAGTATTACCACCACCGAGGTGTATACCCACATTGATACCACCCATCTGCGCGCGGTGATCGATACCTATCATCCCAGAAAAGACAAAAAATAGTTGCGTTAAATAAACGCTAAAGTGCCTGCTTCGTTTTTTAATAGGAAGGTGCTTTTGTATTTTAATAAAAAAAGAAGCAACTATGAAAACACTACAATTTAAAAATGGTGATACCATGCACGCCATAGGATTGGGAACATGGAAATCGAAAGGAAATGATGTAAAAAATGCAGTAAAAGAAGCGCTATATGCCGGTTACAGGCATATTGATACAGCAGCGGCCTACGATAATGAAGAATTCATTGGCGAGGCACTGGCCGAAGTATTCGCTGAAGGGAGAATTTTTCGCGAGGACGTATTCATCACCTCTAAATTATGGAACGATTCGCACGGCGAAGGACAAGTAATACCGGCACTTCAAACCTCCCTTAAAAAACTGCAATTAGACTATCTTGACCTCTACCTAATGCACTGGCCCATCGCCTTTAAGCTAGGGGTTGGTTTTCCTTCGTCCCCTTCAGACTATGTTTCGCTTGAAGAGGAACCTTTGAGCATGACATGGAGACAAATGGAACTGGCAAAAGAATCCGGGTATGCAAAACATATTGGAGTGTCCAATTTCAGTAAGAAAAAATTAAAAGCACTTATAAAGGATGCTTCAGTCACCCCCGAAATGAATCAAGTAGAGCTTCATCCTTTATTACAACAAAAAGAACTGTTGGATTTTTGTACTTCGGAAGGTATTTTAATGACGGCCTACTCACCTCTCGGCTCCGGCGATCGTTCCGAAGGAATGAAAGGGGACGACGAACCAAATCTTTTAGAGATTGAAGCCCTACAAAAAATTGCCAGAAAAAGAGATGCGACGGTAGCACAGGTTTTAATCGCCTGGCACATGCACCGAGGAACTGCAGTGATACCTAAATCTACGACAAAAGAACATATTGTTGCTAATTTTAGGGCGGCCGATGTGAAATTAGACAAAGAAGACATGGAAACCATCGCGAAACTCGACAAGCACTATCGCTTTATTACCGGAAAATTCTTTGACGCTCCGGAGAAAGGATATACCAACGTATATGATGAATAAAAAAAGCCTCCCGTGGGAGGCTTTTTTTATTTGGCTATGTTCACCGCGCGGGTCTCGCGGATCACCGTGATCTTTACTTGACCCGGATAGGTCATATCGGTTTGTATCTTTTGTGAGATCTCGAACGATAACTGTGCGGCTTTTTCATCACTTACTTTTTCACTTTCCACCATCACACGAAGTTCTCGCCCTGCTTGGATGGCATATGCTTTATTTACACCGTTAAAGCCGAAGGCAATGTCTTCCAAATCTTTTAATCGTTGGATGTAAGAATCCAGCACTTGACGTCTCGCGCCCGGACGTGCCCCGCTAATAGCATCACATACTTGTACAATGGGCGACAGCAGGTTTGTCATTTCTATCTCATCGTGGTGTGCACCTATCGCATTACATACTTCAGGCTTTTCACCGTATTTTTCGGCCCATTGCATTCCGAGAATGGCATGAGGAACCTCAGTTTCGGTTTCCGGTACTTTACCTATGTCATGCAAGAGACCGGCACGCTTGGCCAGTTTCGCATTCAATCCCAGTTCACTAGCCATGACCCCGCAGAGCTTTGCCACCTCACGCGAGTGTTGGAGGAGGTTTTGACCGTATGAAGAGCGGTATTTCATTCTACCCACTGCTTTAATAAGCTCCGGTTGTAACCCATGGATACCAAGATCGATCACGGTGCGTTTTCCTACCTCTATGATCTCTTCTTCTATCTGTTTGGTAGTTTTCTTAACGATCTCTTCGATACGTGCCGGATGAATTCTTCCATCGGTAACAAGTTTGTGCAACGAAAGACGTGCTATTTCACGACGTACCGAATCGAAACACGAAAGAATAATAGCTTCGGGGGTATCGTCTACAATGATCTCTACACCCGTTGCTGCTTCAATGGCTCGAATATTACGTCCTTCCCTACCAATAATACGTCCTTTAACATCGTCACTTTCTAAATTGAATACGGAAACGCAATTCTCTACAGCCTCTTCCGTCCCGATACGTTGAATGGTGTTGATGACGATCTTTTTCGCTTCCTGCTGAGCGGTCATTTTGGCCTCTTCAATAGATGATTGTATGTAAGCCATAGCATCGGTCTTGGCTTCTTCTCGAAGATTCTCAATAAGCTGCGCCTTGGCATCTTCGGCCGAAAGGCTTGAGATTACTTCCAACTGCTCGATTTGACCGCGATGCAGTTTATCTACTTCCGATTGTTTTTTCTCTAAATATGCAAGCTTCTCATCGTAGTCCTTTTGCTTTGCCTCCATTTCGGCATTGAGCTTTTTAGATTTGGAGAGTTCGTTGGAAACTTGAGATTCTTTATCGCGAATGCGTTTTTCAATGTCAGAGATCTTCTTGTCTCTACTCAGGATCACTTTTTCGTGCTCCGATTTTAACTCGATAAATTTTTCCTTGGCCTGAAGGATTTTATCCTTTTTTATAGACTCTGCTTCGGTTTTTGCTTCTTTCAAGATCGTAGCGGCATTCTTCTTTGCCGACTTCACAAGTTGTGAGGCATTATTGCGCTCCAACAACTTTGCAATAAGGAAGCCAACGGCGATCCCTACGATCGATACTATAATTATGGTAATGATATTATCCATTTTCCGATCTGTTTTTGGTGTAAAAAAAAAGCCTACATTAATAGATGCATTTTGAATAAACTCCTTAAAAACAAGTTTAGGGCTAACAAGCTGATCAAGTATCCGCTCAAAGACGGCTCGCTTTTACAACTTTAACTCACCCTTTTTAAAGAATTCGTGTTGAGTTTACCAAAAAATAATATTAATGTAGGCAGTAACCTTTGTATTTAAAAGAACTTAGTATTATGTTAAATGCTCCTGTAACAATTGATTTAAAGCTTCCAGCTTGTCTTCAATGTGTTGTTCATCAGTATTCTTATCAATCCCTTTTTGCTCTACCTGAGCTGCAAATTGCAAGGCACACATGGCCAATACATCCTGCTTGTCCCTCACGGCATAGCTTTTTTCGAACCTTTTTATCATTTCTTCGATCTTCTTGGCGGCTTTTCTAAGGCCTTCTTCCTGCGCAGGGTTTATAGTTAATGGGTACACCCTATCTGCAATCGAAATCTTGATTTTTAATTGGTTCGACATGATTTCAGTTTACTCGGAAAGCTGTGCGATACAAAGATCGATCTCCCGAACTAAAGCATTTATTTTGAGTTTTGTTTCTCGTTTATGTTGGTCGCTGCCAAGTATTGAATTCGCTAATTTCAATGAGGTACACTTTTCTTGCCACTGCTGAATATCATTTTCATATTCTTCTTGGCGTGTCTTTAAAAGTTGCAGTTCTTCGGTCAATGCTGCATTGGATTGCTTCAGGATCTCATGTCGGTGAAGCAACTTGCTAATCCTATTTTCCAAAGAATCAACAATTTCTGAAAGATCACTCATTAATTGTTTATTTCAATACTATACAGACAAAGTTAACACACATCCCCTAATAAGACAACTCTTTTCTATAATTTTTTGTAATATTGAATTACATTCACAATAAAACCTCCAACTCCCCATTAATCTATATTGAATTATGCATTTTATGAAGAATACACTTTTGTTATGTCTGCTTATTATTGGAGGTCTTCACTTGCAAGCACAACATTCGGTCCCCACAGATTATTTCTCGAATCCGTTGGATATTCCGCTCATTCTTTCGGGTAGTTTCGGGGAATTACGAAGCAATCATTTTCATAGCGGATTGGACATAAAGACACAACAAAAAGAAGGCTTGCCCATCTATGCGCCTGCCGATGGATATGTGAGCAGGATCAAAGTAGCCCATTACGGTTACGGTAAAGCCTTGTACATTCAGCATCCCAATGGATACAGTACGGTCTATGCGCACCTCCAAAAGTATGCAGGTGCCATCGAACAATACGTCAAAGAGAATCAATACAACAAAGAATCTTTTGAAGTAGAGCTGTTCCCCGAGGCTTCCAGGCTAACAGTAAATAAAGGAGATATCATCGGCTATACGGGTAACAGCGGAAGCAGCGGCGGGCCTCACTTGCATTTCGAAATACGGGATGGAGCTTCTCGCCCTATGAATCCTATGTTGTTTGGGATCGACATACCCGATACTAAAAAACCCCTTATCAATAGTGTCATGGCGTATCCTATTTCTGATGATGCCCACGTGAACAAATCACAAAATCCTATAAAATTGCGGTTAATGCTCCAAAAGGACGGGTCGTATAAGGCCGAAAAGATCACAGCTCATGGAAAAATTGGCTTTGGTGTCTCCGCTTACGATCAGCAGGATGGAGCATCCAATAAAAACGGAGTATACAAGATCACAACGCACTATAATGGAACAGAAAGCTTTAAAGTGCTGTTTGAAAAATTTTCTTTTGACGAAACTCGGTATCTCAATAGATTTATTGATTACTACTATTGGATGAACAACAAGAGCAGAGTGCAAAAGTTGTTTAGAGAAGCTAACAATCCCTTAAGTGTGATCACTTACGAGAACGATAATGGTTTTATTGTTGTTGAGGATGGTTTTAGTTCTAATTACACCATTGAAGTAACCGATTTTAAAGGGAATGTTATAAATATTACAGTTCCTATTGAAGGTACCAACGAGGAGATTCTTGAGCCTAAGACCGTCACTAAGACCGACGATTTTATTTATGCAAATCAGGCGACCTCCATATCTAAGGGTAAATTTAGTGTCTATATTCCCGCGAACAGTTTATATGAAGATACCTTTTTAAACATACAGGCACAGGGCGATACGCTGCTTCTTCATGAAGATGTGATCCCTATCCATAAAAATATTACGATCACCGTGGACGCCTCCAATTACGATCCCAAGGATCTTGATCGCTTATATGTTGGCCGCCTGAATTACCGTGGCGACCCATACTATAATACCACCACAAGAAAGGGAGATAAACTTTCGGCTTATACACGCACCTTCGGATCCTATGTGTTGGTGGCAGATACAACGGCGCCTTTGGTGAAAGCATTGAATTTTGACGACGGAAAGTGGATTAGCAAGAACGAAACCCTTCGGTTTAAGATAACCGATGATTTAAGTGGCATAAGCAGTTACCGTGCAACCGTGAACGGAAAATTCATTTTATTAGAATATGATTACAAAAAAGACGTTCTAACCTATGATTTTGATGATGGTGTGATTACCGATACTGAAAATAATTTGAAACTGATTGTTATAGATAATGTGGGAAATAGTACTACATTTGAAGCAACCTTTTTCAGAAAATAATTCAAAAAATTGCTTTTGAAAACAACAACCTTACCGCTACTTCTTCTGTTATTCTTTACAATTGCAAACGGTCTCTCGCAAAATGCGACAATAAAAGGGATTGTTCTTGACGATACGAACACACCACTTCCCGGAGTGAACATTAGCTATCAAACCAATGCCGGAACACAAACCGACATCAACGGCTATTATCTGCTGGAGATCCCTTCCAACGAAAAGGTAGCGCTTACCTTTTCCTATATTGGATTTAAGGATGTAACACTGTCCATAACACTGGAACCTAACGCTGATTATGAGTTCAACCCGGTCATGAAGACGGATATTGCTCAAATAGGTGAAGTTGTTATTTCCCGACGAAAACAAAAACAAGTTGAAGGAATTACGACGATCGCCCCGGAGGTGATTCGAAAAATTCCCGGAGCAAACGCCGGCGTTGAGAACCTGTTGAAATCACTTCCGGGCGTAAGTGGTAATAATGAATTGAGTACGCAGTACAATGTTCGCGGTGGAAATTACGACGAGAATTTAGTCTATGTGAATGAAATTGAAGTATATCGCCCGTTCTTGATACGTAGCGGACAACAGGAAGGGCTAAGTTTTGTGAACAGCGACCTTACGCGTTCGGTAGATTTTTCGGCCGGAGGATTTCAGGCAAAATATGGAGACAAACTTTCTTCGGTGTTGGATATTGAATACCGACAACCGGTTGATTTTGGTGCTACCGCAGACCTTAGCTTGTTGGGAGCAAGTGTTTCGGTAGAAGGTATTTCAAAAAGCGAACGACTGCGCGGTATCGTTGGACTGCGCTACAGGGACAACAGCTTGTTTGTAGAGGCCAAACAAACCGAAACGAACTTTACACCGAAGTTTGCCGATGCTCAAACGTATCTTTCGTATAAATTCACGAATAAGTTCGAGTTGGGTTTTTTAGGAAATATATCTATTAACGATTACAACTATCAGCCACTTACACGTCAAACAAACTTTGGTACATTATCAGACCCAATTGCTCTGTTGGTTTTTTACGAAGGTCAGGAAGAAGATCGCTACAATACATACTTTGGCGCTTTAAAGGGAACCTATGTGGTTTCTGAAAACTATACCGCAAAATTCATCCTATCCGGATATCAAACCACCGAACAGGAATATTTCGATATCTTGGCACAATATCGATTGGGTCAAGTAAATACGAACATAGGCGATGAGAACTTGGGAGAAGTAGAGTTTACCGAAGGAATTGGAGGTCAATTGACGCACGCCCGTAACGATCTCGATGCTTTGATCATCAATGCAGAACACAAAGGAAATCTTTCGCTTGACGAGAATAAAATAGAATACGGAGTAAAATATACACGAGAGGACATTAGAGATCGAGTGCAGGAATACGAGATCATCGACTCTGCAGGGTTTTCTATTCGTCCACCAATAAGTGATTTTGTAAACGACCAACCGTACACCCCTTTCGATGCACCCATAGTGCCTTTTACCGAAATACGGGCACAGAACGATGTACAGATCGACCGAATTTCAGGATACGCTCAGTGGAGTCGGCGTACCGAATGGGGCACGAATAAAGTATGGCTCAATGCAGGCGTACGCGCTCACAATTGGACCGTGAGTGGAAAAGATATAACAAGTACCACGCAAACGGTCTTTAGCCCCAGAGCTCAGATTTCCATAAAGCCCGAATGGGACATGGACATGTTATTTCGCCTTTCAGGCGGATTTTACCATCAGCCTCCTTTTTACAGGGAATTACGTGATTCTACAGGAACCGTCCGTCCCGGAGTCAAAGCACAGCAGTCGATCCATATTGTATTAGGAAATGATTACAGTTTCGATCTATGGGGAAGACCTTTCACACTCAATTCGGAAGTGTATTACAAAGATCTCACCGATGTAAACCCCTATACGCTCGAAAATGTACGCATACGGTACAGGGCCCGTAACAATGCCGTGGCGTATGCCTATGGTTTGGACATGCGACTGTCCGGTGAATTTGTTCCCGGAACCGAAAGTTGGATAAGTTTCGGGTATTTAAAAACCGAAGAGAACATTGATGATCGCGGTTATATATTCCGACCCACCGATCAACGATTAAAATTTGCAATGCTCTTTCAGGATTATGTGAAAGTGATCCCCGATCTTAAGATGTATTTAAACCTGGTGTACAATACAGGTCTGCCGGGAGGATCGCCCAGTTATGCAGATCCGTATACGTTTCAGCGGCGATTACGAGATTACAAGCGCGCCGACGTAGGTGTCTCCTATGTGATTGTCGATCAAAAGAAACTGCGGGATAGCGGATGGCTGAGTCCGTTTGAAGAATTGACCGTAGGCGCAGAGATCTTTAATATTTTCGATGTGCGGAATTCAATCACCAATACTTTTGTGCGTGATGTATATACCAAAACCCAGTATTCCATACCAAACTTCTTAACCCCTCGTGTATTCAACGTACGGGTGACTATGAAGTTCTAGTGTTTTTATTCTGAAATAAAGGACTGAAGCACTTCAACCACATAGTCTATTTCTTCTTTGGTATTGAAACTACTAAAAGAAAAGCGGATGCTAGGTTTTTTGAGGTCTTCTTCGGAAAGGATTTCAGACAATACATGCGAGCCTTTTTCACTACCACTTTGGCACGCACTTCCTTTGGAACAAGCAATTCCTTTAAGGTCTAACTGAAACAGAAGCAACATAGCTTTTTCTTGAGAAATTGGTAAACATACATTGAGCAATGTATAGGTGCTTCTTTCATTATCTTCACAGGCGCCGTTAAATTTTACCCCCGGTATTTTTGCTGAAAGTTCTTCTTTGAAATAATCTTTCAGTTCCAAGATATAGGCACGCTCCTTTTTTAAATTTTGATATGAAATCTTTAATGCTTCGGCCATTCCGGCAATCGCATAAACCGCTTCAGTACCGGCCCGTAAGCCTCGCTCCTGCTCTCCTCCGTGAATTATTGATTTCAGGTTACTGTTCTTTCTAACGAATAAAAATCCGGCACCTTTAGGTCCGTGGAATTTGTGTGCTGCCGCAGCAGCGAAATCGATGGGTATTTCAGAAAAATCCAATTCGTAATGCCCTACAGATTGAACAGTATCGCTATGGAACAGTGCGTTGTGCTCTTTAGCCAGCATTGCAGTTTGTTTAAGGTCCAGCAAAGTACCTACCTCATTATTTACGTGCATAAGAGAAATAAGTGTTTTTTCATCAGATTCTCTAAGCAACGATTCCAAATGTTCGAAGTCAACTACCCCACATTCATCCAATTTCACATAGGCAACTGTAATATTGTATTGCTCTTGAAGCTCTTGTACTGTATGAAGCACAGCATGATGTTCAATTTTACTAGTAATGATACGTGTAACACCAAGATCACGAACGCAACTTTGCAGTACCAGGTTATCGGCTTCGGTCCCGCCGGAAGTGAAGATAATCTCACTGGCATTCACTTTTAAATGGCCTGCAATTTCTTTACGAGCATTTTCAAGTAATGACTTAGATGATCTACCGTAAGAATGTGTAGATGAAGGATTTCCGTATTCTGTTTTAAGTACTTCAGAAATACATCGTATGACCTCACTTCGAAGTTGTGTGGTCGCAGCGCTATCAAAATAAACTTTCTTCATAGGTCGCAAAAATACATATTATAATAAACTAAAATACCACAGTTATAAAGAAATCCGTTTCTTTGTAACTGTTGTAATTATTATAAGAACTATGAATAGAATAGTAGCACTTGGACTTCTTCTAGTAACATGCCTGGCGTCATGTGATGACGGGGATGTGATCGTTACCACATTCGATTTTGAGGATGCCAACCTTCAAGTGTGCGGGGAGCCGGGATCGTATGTGTTTTTTAAGATCAATTCGTCTACTGCAGAAAGTCTTTCATTGCAACTAAACACTACCGAAACACTTTTCTTGGATAACGCAACTGTAGATTTCGATTTAGGGGCTTCAAATGTTGTTAATTATAGGACCTATTCAGAAACCATAACGAGCAGCTATTTTTGCAGCAATGTTCCGCCCACGAGTCCACTGGTTACCATTGACTACTTGGCAACATCGGGTGTCGCAACACTTATCACTACTCTAGTACTCAATGATAATGATGCACTCGAGGAAGATCCTGAAAGCACGATCGATACAGATAATGATGGGTTATTGAACTACTTTGACTTTGATGATGACGGCGATAACGTTCCTACCGCTGTGGAAATTGGTCCCGATCCGGACAACCCGCAAGATACCGATGGAGATGCCATGCCCGATTATTTGGATATCGATGATGACAACGATGGAGTCTTAACACGAAATGAGGCCGGCGGAGGCTTGGATCCCACACAAATGATCACGGACCCTACCGTTGGTCCCGACTATTTAAATCCGGCAGTAGCCACGCCAGTTTTCGTGGAGATGTATCGGGAACACAGTTATAATCTGAGAAGCAGTATCAACCTATTCTTGTCCAATGTTGTATTTGTGAATGGCGAAGAACAGATCGTTCAGGAGTCCTTGGACATGGGAAATATACAGGACGTAGTAGATACCACTATTACAATCACTCCTAAATTTATAAATTAGGGCGTTTTATTCTGAAAAATATATACTTCTGTAGCTCCGCGACCAAATTTTTGATAATCGGCATCATAAAACTCAATATTCTCGTATCGTTTAAAAAGGTATTCCAATTCAGCCCGGAGTACACCGTCTCCTACCCCGTGTATAAAAACAATTCGCTGGATGCGTTTTGAAATAGCAAAATCGAGTTGCCGTTTAGCGGTGTCGGTTTGAATTGTTAACATATCGTAATTACTAAGCCCTTTTTCACTTTTAACCAGTTGGTGTATATGAAGATCTACTACCATGGGAGGCGCCGATCGATCTTTTGACTTGACACGAGGGGCGTCTTTTCTCTTTTTAGTTTCTTTTTCTGAAATAATATTAGAAATAGTGTCGGGCATCAATTCACGAGGGGCAAATGCCGAATGTTCCACAACCAATTCATTTCTATGGAATTGCATTTCAAATCCGTCGTCTGTGACAATAGTGACGTCATCACCTGATATTTCAGTGATCTTTCCTGAAATTATATCATCTAGAACAGATACTTTTGCCCCTTTTTTCATTTCGATTTTCTTTATAATGAAGGAAAATACGTCAATTATTTGAATCGTATGTAAGAATTTTACAACTCCCTGAGTATTAAATTTCTGTGATTTTTTACTTAAATTGTTCGTAAATACAAAAATATTTTTAAATTTACCACGGAAATAGTGGAATTTTCCCCCCAGAAAAACCACGTTAAACCAGTGAAATATGAAAAACCTACTACCCCTCGCAACCCTGTTGCTCTTCTCTGCTGTGTCCATTGCTCAGCTTTTTGTAAAACCCAATGGAGCTACCGATTCTTATGTATATGTGAATGACCAAGTACTTTACGTAGACGGTTATGTAAATTTACAGGAAAACAACCCTGGAACTGCAAGAGCAAGTGTTTATTTAAGAAATCAATCACAATTAGTACAAGGTGGAACTACTTCCACGAATACCGGAAACGGGTACATCTCTGTATTTCAAAATGTACCGGATGATGATGCCTGGGATTATACCTTTTGGGCTTCACCTGTGGGGATCACTACCGGAAGCGGAAATCAAAACTTTGGCGTAGGCAGGGTACACGACTCTCTCGGCTATACCAACTCAACAGTTGCACTAATCACACCCGGACACAATGGAGGCATCAATCCGCTTACAATCTCGAGACGTTGGTTATACAGACGTCCTGCAGGTGTTAATAATTACATAGCTATTAATACCTCCAACGCAGTGCCGGCCGGGTACGGTTTTACAATGAAAGGTGTTGGTACTGTCAATCACAATCAAATTTACGACTTTAGAGGTCGTCCAAATAGTGGAAATATTAATGTTGCCGTTACTCCGGGAACTTCGGTTTTGGCAGGAAACCCTTATCCTTCAGCATTGGATCTGAACCGTGTTTTTTACGATCCGGATAATAGTGAGATCAGCGAGTTTTGGTATTGGGATGAGGACAGAACAATAAATTCTCATTTGTTTATACAGAATAAAGGTGGTTTTGGGATTTATGTTCCAGGGCCTAACGATCCAAACGGGACCACAGATAATGGTTTTTACACCCCGGCTCCCTTTCTTAATTATGATGCCGGAGGTAATCCTAGTGGCGGTCAAACAGGTGCGGGTGCAGTGTACGCGCGGCGTTTTGCTCCTATCGGCCAAGGTTTCGACATCACAACGCCCGGCGCAGGTGGTGATGGTGTAATCATCTTTAAGAACAGTCACAGACGCTACATTAAAGAAGGTGCTGCTTTTGATTCACAATTTAGAAGCGCAATACCAACCACAGGAACTTCAACGGGAGCGGATCCCGGAGGAACTGTTATTGAACCTGATAATCGTTTGCCTCATTTGCGCATAAATGTTCAAATGAACGATTCTCATATTCGTCAATTAGTACTTGCATTTTTTGATGAAGCCACAGAGAAGTTCGATAGAGGGTTGGATGGAAGAAGTCCAATGGATGCTACTTCAGAAGCCTACTTCCCTATTGGTACCGGAAATGAAATGGAAAAATTCGTGATCCAAACGCTTCCTTTTGAGAATGGTACGGTACAGGTTCCATTAAATTTGAAGTTGAACGGGCAAACAACAGTTAAGTTTACTACCGTAGAGCAAGTAAATATGGACCGTGAGGCGTTTTTATATGATAATGTTACCAATACATACCACAATTTTACTCAAGATTCAGGAGCGGAAAAGATATTACCTGCCGGACATTATCAAAATCGTTTCTTTATTGTATTTAGAAACAATGGTAGTACATCAGATCCAAATTCAGAATTGGCCAAGGTGGTAACCCAGCGTGACATGGTAGTGGAAAACGTTGATTTCTTTCAAAACAATCCGGTTTCGCAATTAGAGGTAACGAATCCCGAAGGTTACACTATCAAAACTGCACATATTTATGATATGTCAGGAAAACTTGTAATTAGCAGAAATGATATTGGTGATTCTACGAAGTTCACCTTTTCTACCGCTACCTTGAGTGATGGTGTATATTTAGTAAAACTTACTACGGATGATGATATAATGATCGATTATAAGATCACGATCCGTAATTAAATACTTCCTTTATGAACATAGAGGGCCTGGAAGATTATATGTTGGAATGCACCAATAAGAAAATCTTCGGGGTTGAATGTTTAGGCTGTGGCATCCAACGTGCTACAGCCTTACTTTTTAGAGGTGAGTTTATTGCCGCATTTAAAATGTATCCTGCCATCTATAGCCTTATAATTTTAGCAGTGGTGGTGGTTATTAATCTATTCGTTAAATTTCGCTATGCCTTTCAGATCAAGGTGGCACTCCTACTCCTTAACGTAGTTATCATAATTGGAAGTTATATTATGAAGATGAGTTCGGTGTTGTAATTCACTAAAATTTATGGGAATACAAGTTAGGTTTAAATTATTTCGTTTAAATTTATAAAGTTAATCAACTAAATACTCTTTCAATTATGGAAAAACAAAAATTACCTAACGCTACCCTTATTCTGGTTTTTGGTATAGTCTCAATCGTAACATGTTGTTGTTATGGAGTTCTTGGGCTTATTTTCGGTATCATTGCCATTGTTATGGCTAAGAAAGCTACCGCAGTCTATATGGCCAATCCGGAACAGTATACGGGGTATCAAAATGTAAAAACAGGAAAAATCCTTGCCATTATCGGTATCGTGCTTAACGTGATTTATCTTGGATATGTTATATTCTTATTCGCCACTCTTGGAATGGACGGCATCATGAATATGAATCAAGAGCTTATGGAGCAATACGGAATGTAATAATTCTATAACTAATAAAAAAAGCGGCAATTGCCGCTTTTTTTATTCTCTCAATTTCATTCTTATCTTCTTATTTGTCAAACTCCTTAAGTGTCTCTATAATGATCGCAATACATTCTCGCAATTGTGCTTCATTCATCACTAATGGCGGAGCAAACCGAATAATATTACCATGGGTAGGTTTTGCCAATAATCCGTTATCACGAAGTTTCAAACAAATATTCCAAGCAGTATCGCTATCTTCAGTATCATTGATGACAATTGCATTCAACAGACCTTTTCCTCGAACCAACGTAGCAATAGTACTAGTTTCAATATACGCTTGTAATTCACTTCGGAAGAGTTTTCCTAACATATCTGCGTTCTCCGCCAAAGCTTCATCTTTCACTACCTCAAGCGCTGCCATAGCGACGGCTGCTGCTACCGGATTTCCACCAAAGGTCGAACCATGGGTACCCGGCTTAATGACACTCATAATTGGGTCGTTAGCCAATACGGCCGATACCGGATAGGCACCACCACTAAGGGCTTTTCCAAGTATAAGGATATCTGGCTTCACGTCGGGTGTACCACTGCAATCCTTTTTAGGACAGTCGCAATTACCACAAGTAGCCAACAAACGCCCCGTACGGGCAATTCCTGTTTGCACTTCATCTGCTATAAACAGTACATCATATTTCTCGCAAAGTGCTTTGGCCTTGATCAAATATTCGTCAGAAGGAACGTAGACCCCTGCCTCTCCCTGAATAGGTTCGACCAAGAATCCGGCTATATTCGAGCTACTCGCCATTGCCTGCTCCAATTCAGCTAGATTATCGTAGGATACTTTTATAAATCCTTTGGTGTAAGGTCCAAAGTTCTTTCTCGCCACAGGATCGTTTGAAAAGGAGATAATTGTTGTCGTCCTTCCGTGGAAATTGTTTTCACATACAATGATCTCTGCTTCATTTTCATCGATTCCCTTTTTTTCATAAGCCCACTTCCGGCAAATCTTGATTGCAGTTTCAACGGCTTCAGCTCCCGTATTCATAGGCAAGAGCTTATCGAATTTAAAATATTCGCTCGCATATTTCTCATACTGCCCCAACATATCGTTGTGAAAAGCTCTCGATGTAAGCGTAAGTCGCTGCGCTTGGTCGTTCATGGCACCAACAATCTTAGGATGGCAATGCCCCTGATTCACGGCACTATAAGCCGAAAGGAAATCGAAATACTTCTTGCCGTCCACATCCCACACATAAACTCCTTCACCACGAGTCAATACTACCGGTAGTGGATGGTAATTATGAGCTCCGTATTTATTTTCTAGATCGATCGCTTTCTGGGAAGCTGTTTTCTCTAACACTGCCATTTTTTTCTGAAATTAATAGGTAGAACAAAGTCGATTCCTGCTTTGCGGAGAGAAATCATCCGTAGGTCCGCAAATTACTAAAATATTCCCACATTTTTTGGCGATCTCCCCCATTTTAAACGCTCTAATTATGCTATTTTTGCACGATGTCCAGAAGAAAGAACAACCGAAAGATTTTTGAAGATGTAGCTGTGATCGATGCAGGAGCTAAAGGAAAAGCGATTGCGAAAGCTCCGGACGGCCGCGTGATTTTTATCGATAACGCTGTACCCGGAGATGTGGCTACTGTACAAACCACAAAACAGCGTAAAGCCTACTATGAGGGGTCGGCTGTTTCAATTTCTAAATTTTCTGAAAGACGGGTCGAACCTGTCTGCGAACATTTTGGTGTATGTGGCGGTTGCAAGTGGCAGAATATGAGTTACAAAGATCAGTTATATTTCAAACAGAAGGAGGTTGAGAACAACCTTATCCGGCTCGGAAAGATAGAAATCCCAGAAGTACAACCTATTCTTGGCTCGGAACGCACTTATTTTTACCGAAATAAGATGGAATTCTCCTTTAGTGATAATAAATGGTTGACACTAGAACAAATACAAAGTGACGAAGTGATCACCAATCGCAATGCACTTGGGTTTCACATACCGGGAATGTGGGATAAGATACTCGACCTGAACAATTGTTATCTCCAGCAGGACCCTAGCAATGCCATTCGGGATTTTGTGAAAGAAAAAGCCGAAATGCTTGATCTCTCTTTCTTCAACACGCGGAAACAAGAAGGTTTTCTAAGAACATTGATGCTTCGTACTTCTTCCACAGGAGAGGTGATGGTACTTCTACAATTCTTCTATGAAGATGCTCCAAAGCGTATTGTTTTACTAGATGCCATCGCTGCGCAGTTTCCTGAAATAACTTCCCTTCTCTACGTCATCAATAGCAAAGGAAACGACACTATATACGATCAAGAAGTCATTTGTCATGCAGGTCGCGATCATATCTTTGAAGAAATGGAAGGGCTTACGTTTAAAATCAACGCTAAATCTTTTTATCAAACCAATAGTGAACAGGCATATGAGCTTTATAAAGTTACAAGAGCGTTTGCCGGACTTATCGGATCGGAAGTAGTGTTTGATCTTTATACCGGAACAGGCACCATTGCACAATTCGTAGCAAAAAATGCTAAGAAGGTCATAGGGGTAGAAGCTGTTCCTGAAGCTATTGAGGCGGCCAAAGAGAACGCAGAACGAAATTCCATCACCAATGTTTCGTTCTTTGTTGGTGATATGAAAAAAGTTTTCAATGACGATTTTTTGACTACACACGGCAAACCCGACGTAATCATTACCGATCCGCCCAGAGACGGGATGCACGCTGATGTGGTTCAGCAATTACTCACTATTAAAGCGCCAAAGATCGTCTACGTGAGCTGCAACAGTGCCACACAAGCGAGAGATCTAGCTATGCTGGATGTCTTGTACAAAGTGACCAAGGTACAACCGGTAGATATGTTCCCACAAACACACCATGTGGAAAATGTTGTACTTTTGGAAAAGCGTTGATGTATTCTGAAAAAGATCCGGAGATTCTATGATAAAATATTTTCTTTTAATTATTGCTTTTATAAGCCTGTTGATAGGATGCACTCGCGATGATATCTGTGCCGAAGGGACCGCCACTACCCCACTGTTGATAATTACATTTAAGGACAGTGCCAATCCTACAGAAACAAAAGAGGTGCCAAATCTCACAGTAAGAACTTCGGGGTTGAACGGTGTCGTAGTCTTAAGCCAAACCACTACAGATTCAATAGCCATCCCACTGAATACGAATCTAAATACTTCATCCTTCCTCTTTAAAAAAGATGATGGGGGCAGCGCTCCAAACGATGCCATGCTTGCTTTTACCTATCAGCGCGAGGATCTTTATGTGAATAGAGCCTGTGGTTTTAAAACAATTTTCACCAATCTAACCACCCAAGAAGAGGATCCGAATACCGGAAATTGGATCGTAAGTATAGAAACCCTTAACCCTACGGTAGCCAATGATACGTCTGCGCACCTTACTATTTTTCATTAGTATTTGTCTGCTAACGATCCTTTCAGGTTCGGCACAGCAGACAGGTACAGCTCAGGACACACTCAAGGTGCGTTCGGAAGCCTACGGATTGCGTGTAGGGGCCGATCTGTCCAAGCCGCTGCGTACCCTACTGGAAGATGGTTATTCGGGGTTCGAGATCGTGGGTGATTTCAGAATATCACAAAAATTCTATATTGCAGCAGAACTAGGAAGTGAGAAGAAGGATATTTTTGAACCGTATATTAACACTACCACGTCAGGGAGCTATGCCAAAATAGGCATGGATTATAATGCGTATACCAATTGGCTCGGTATGGATAATGCAATTATCGGTGGGCTTCGGTACGGGTTCTCCAGTTTTTCTCATGAGCTTTTGGCCTATGGTGTCTATACGACCAATCAAACATTCCCACAAACGTTTAAGGTAGATCCACAGGAATTCAATGGACTAACGGCACATTGGGCGGAATTAATTGTTGGAGTGAAGACGGAAGTCTTGAACAACCTCTATCTTACCCTTCAAGTACAACTAAAACGGAAGCTAAGCGAGGATCAGCCTGAGAATTTTGACAATCTTTATATCCCGGGTTTCAATCGAACCTACGATTTTAGCGAATTCGGTGTAGGATACGGATATTCACTTTCCTACCTTATCCCAATCTTTAAGAAGTAATTACTGTTTCTTCTCTTTTTTACTGCCTTCGTACATCTCATAACGAACAAACTTACTTTCGAGTTTCCCGTTATACAGCTTTATTTTTGCTGAAGGTCGTAAACCTACGTGCTTCAGGGCTTCCATGTTGGAGGTGATCATCCATGCTTGCGTGCCGGCATATCCATGCTTTAGTGTGGACCCGATATCGGCATAAAATTTAGAAATATCTGCCACCGAAATACGTTCGTCATACGGCGGATTGAATATCATATATAATTGTCTTCCTGTCACCTTTTCACTTTCGAAGAAATTCTTTACTTCAAAATCGATAAAGTCCTGAAGATTGGCATTTTTGGCATTTTCCTTGGCTTTCTTAACCGCTAGCGGATCTACGTCGAATCCGTATATCTTAAAATGAAAATCCCGAATTTTACTAAGTGCCGCATCTTCAATTCGCTCATACAGATTGACATCAAAGTCGGGCCAGGTTTCAAAACCAAACTCATCTCTGTTTAAATTTGGGGGGATATTACAGGCTATCATGGCAGCTTCCGTGACAATAGTACCACTTCCACACATTGGATCCATTAGATCACATTGTCCGGACCAACCTGAAAGCATGATCATTCCCGCTGCTAACACTTCATTGATCGGCGCGACGGTACTTTCGGTCTTATAACCGCGCTTGTGCAAGGAGTGTCCGGAACTATCCAACGATACGGTACAAATGTTACGATCGATATGAACATTAATTCGCAAAGTAGGATGATCCAAATCTACATTGGGACGTTCCCCATCCCTATCACGAAAACGATCGACAATGGCATCCTTTGTTTTAAAGGCGACATATTGAGAGTGTGTGAATTGTTCAGAAAACACTGTAGCATCAATCGCCAAACTGCCTTTTGCACTCATGTAGTGCTCCCATGGCATATCGTAGATCCTTTTATAGAGGTCCTCTTCAGAAAAAACATTAAAGGCCGTAATGGGTTTTAAGATCTTAATGGCGGTACGGCAACAAAGGTTTGCTTTATACATAAAACCGGTATCCCCTTCAAAAGAAACATTTCGCGTCCCTATCTCAATGGCACCGGCACCCAACTGTCTTAGCTCCTGTGCTAGTAATTCCTCCAGTCCGTAGAGGGTTTTGGCGACCATTTTAAAATTTTTTCCCATAGTGTCATTCATAAAGTCCTACAAAAATACAGTATTTTAGCAGCGGAAACATTGATTCATGCAAAAAGAGACCGATACTTGGTATACCTCCTGGTTTGACACGCCTTACTACCATATTTTATATAAGGATAGGGACTACGACGAAGCAGGATATTTTATGAGGCGGATTACATCGTTTTTGGAATTGTCTAAAGATGCCGAAATTCTTGATCTCGCCTGCGGAAAAGGACGCCATTCAAAATATTTGAATACGCTAGGTTATAAGGTTATTGGCGCAGATCTCTCACCACGCAGTATAGCGTATGCAAAAAAATTTGAGAATGAACGCCTGGAATTTGTTGTTCACGATATGTGTAAACCCTTTACTTCAAAATTTGATGCGATCTTCAATCTGTTTACAAGCTTTGGTTATTTTGAGTCTGAAGAAGACAACGTGAGAACGATTAAAGCAATCAAGAATGGTTTAAAACCTAATGGGTATGGAGTCATCGATTTTTTAAATGTTCATCATGTGGCAAAGCATTTAGTTGCTTCTGAAACTAAGACCGTAGAAAAGATCGATTTTCATATAAAGCGTCATATAACCGATGGTTATATCTATAAAGAAATTCAATTTAAAGATAATGGACAAGCGTATGCCTTTACAGAACGCGTTAAAGCGCTTACTCTAACCGATTTTTTGGTATATTTTGAAGAGGCTGAAGTATCCTTACATCATTGTTTTGGAGATTATCACTTACGGGAATTCGATCAAGATACCTCCGAACGTCTTATCTTAATTTTTAATTGATGGTCTATATTGTACTCTTTTTAGCTGTTGCAATAGGCTATTTAATTGCTGAAGGTCTCAAGGCACGTGAGATGAAGCAGCTCACCATCTATTTGGCTTTTAGCGGGGCATTCCTTCTTTCCATGACTATTTTAGAGCTGCTTCCTGAAGTGTTCGAAATGCCCACCGAACGTATAGGGATTTTTATCATGGGAGGAATTTTGCTTCAAATTTGCCTTGAATTCTTTTCAAAAGGAGCCGAACACGGACATATTCATTTACATTCAGATAAACGAAACTTTCCGTGGCTACTGTTTATTAGTCTTGCTATTCATGCACTTTTGGAAGGTTTTCCCATTTCTGAAGAAAATAATATCCTTATAGGTATTTTGGTGCATAAGATCCCTGTGGCAATTATATTATCGTTCTTTTTTATAAAAGCGAAGTATAGTAGAACTGTCACCATCCTTTTTATGACCTTATTCGCACTTATGACACCATTGGGAAGCTGGTTATCCACTTTTGAAACACTACAGACCTATCACACTGAAATTACTGCGGTAGTCATAGGTATCTTCTTGCACGTTTCTACCACGATCTTATATGAAAGCAGTAAAGATCATAAATTCAATTTGGCGAAACTCATCACCATAGTGCTAGGGTTTGTACTTGCCTATATTATCTAGATGACTGTACCGTACATTTTAGATGACATCTAAAAATATAAAGAAGAAATGCGCGATACTGCCTCCTAACACAAAGAAATGCCAGATTACATGATTGTATGGGATTTTTCGTATAGCATAGAAGAGGATCCCAATAGTATAGAAAGCGCCTCCTAAGAGAAGAAGTGTAATTCCCAAAGACGTTTGTTGTTCCAATAAGTTGTTGAGATCAACTACAATAAGCCATCCCATGATAAGGTATAACAATAATGACAAGATCTCATATCTTCCGGTAAAAAAGATTTTCAATAGTGTCCCAAAAGCCGCAATGCTCCAAACCGTCCAAAACAAATACCACCCGGAACTTGCTTCCAAGGATATTAAAGCTACGGGTGTATATGTACCCGCTATGAGAAAATAAATACTAATATGGTCGATCTTACGACAAGTTTCTTTCCAAGATTCATGGGTTACGGCATGGTAAATTGTAGATGCTGCAAATAAAACAATTATTGAAAGCGAATACACAATAATACTGAATGTGCTATACGCTGTTTTTTCGGAATCGTATACCAACAGCAATACGAGCCCCACGACGCCCAGTAGAATTCCAAGTCCGTGTGAAGCTGCATTCCACAATTCTTCAATTTTAGTTTGTTCCAATGGTTTTTATTTAGTGGTATAACTATTTTTTAAAAAATCTATTGCATAAAAAAAGACCCAATTCTTTCGAATTGGGTCTTTATAAGAAGGCGGCGACC